>NZ_JBEOZU010000039.1:0-84519 GCF_040298185.1 Streptomyces sp. NPDC001634
CCGGGAAGGCGGGCCCCCGGACCCGGGAAGGCGGGCCCCCGGACCCGGGAAGGCGCGGCCTCAGCCGTGCTGTGCCGCCACGCCGGAGGCGAAGGACGTGTCGCAGACCGGGCGGGCGTAGGACTGGGCGCGCGAGGGGCCGTAGATGCGGACCGCGGCGCGGCCCAGTGCGCGGGCGATGGCCACGCAGTGCTTCGCCAGCGACGGGCGGCCGTTGACCGCCTGCTGGAGGTCGGTGAGCGCGACGCCGGGGTTCTTCTCCTGGAGTTCCCACAGGAGCCTGTCGCGCAGCACGTCCTGCGGGGCGCGGGAGGAGGCGCGCGTGGAGGCATCCGCCGCCATGGCCTCCGAGGCGGCGAGCACCGAGCTCGACGGGCTCCCCGACCAGTTGACGCGGGTGACCGCAAGGGTCCCGGACAGCACCAGGACGACGGGCAGAACGAGGGCGAGGGTGCGGCCGACCCGGCGGGCGGGGCCGCGGCCGCGCCGTGTCCGTGGAGTAGTGGATTGCTTCACGCGAGTGAGGGTAGCGCGGGGTAGTGATTTGGCGACATTTAGTCACCGGTTCGAGGGACGGAAACCCCCGAATTTCGAGGTAGGGGGTTGACGCACGCCGATCGAAATGCCTCCTTCGCCGGGGTATTTGTCGACAGCGAGAAGGGCCCCGCAGCAGGCTGCGGGGCCCTTCTCGTCAACCTGGGTGAATTCACCCGCCG
Organism: Streptomyces sp. NPDC001634; assembly: GCF_040298185.1. Lineage (NCBI taxonomy): Bacteria > Bacillati > Actinomycetota > Actinomycetes > Kitasatosporales > Streptomycetaceae > Streptomyces > Streptomyces sp. NPDC001634. The sequence goes on from NZ_JBEOZU010000039.1 coordinate 717, forward strand.
AGGCGACCGATCGGCAACCGTCTCAGTCGGAGAGGCGCTCGCCCGTCGAGGTCGAGAACACGTGGGTCTCGCCCGGGCGCGGCACGACGTGCAGCTGGGCGCCCTTCTCCGGCACCTGGCGGCCGTTGACGCGGACGACCAGGTCCTTGGTCTCGCCGCCGACCTCGGCGGTGCCGTAGACGTAGCCGTCGGCGCCGAGCTCCTCGACGACGTTCACGGAGACGGCGAGGCCGGCGGGGGCGTCCTCGGTGTCCTTCGACAGCGACGCGGCGGCGCCGCCGTTGAGCTCGACCACGTCGAAGTGCTCGGGGCGGACACCGACGGTGACCGTGCGGTCGCCCTTGTCGGCGGCGGCCTTGAGGGCGTCACGGTTGACCGGCACGACGCTGTTGCCGAACTTCACACCGCCGTCGGTGATCGGGACCTCGACGAGGTTCATCGCCGGGGAGCCGATGAAGCCGGCCACGAAGAGGTTGGCGGGCTTGTCGTACATGTTGCGCGGGGTGTCGATCTGCTGGAGCAGACCGTCCTTGAGGACCGCCACGCGGTCGCCCATCGTCATGGCCTCGACCTGGTCGTGGGTGACGTAGACGGTGGTGATGCCGAGACGGCGCTGCAGCGACGCGATCTGCGTACGGGTGGAGACGCGGAGCTTGGCGTCGAGGTTGGACAGCGGCTCGTCCATGAGGAACACCTGCGGCTCACGCACGATGGCGCGGCCCATGGCGACACGCTGGCGCTGACCACCGGAGAGCGCCTTCGGCTTGCGGTCCAGGTAGTCGGTGAGGTCGAGGATCTTCGCGGCTTCCTCGACCTTCTGCCGGATCTCCGCCTTGTTCACACCGGCGATCTTGAGCGCGAAGCCCATGTTGTCGGCGACCGTCATGTGCGGGTAGAGCGCGTAGTTCTGGAACACCATGGCGATGTCCCGGTCCTTGGGCGGCAGGTGCGTGACATCGCGGTCACCGATGCGGATGGCGCCGGCGTTCACGTCCTCGAGCCCCGCCAGCATGCGGAGCGAGGTGGACTTGCCGCAGCCGGACGGGCCGACCAGAACGAGGAACTCCCCGTCCTCGATGTGGATGTCGAGCGCGTCTACGGCGGGCTTCTCGGTGCCCGGGTAGATCCGGGTCGCCTTGTCGAACGAGACAGTGGCCATGGCGAATGGGCCCCCTTCACCGGCAGGAACGTGCCGGACGATCCGTTGTAAAGGTGGTGTGCCACTACGGAGTGTTCCGTTGTGGTGTAGTCCACAAGAGTGAACTGGGTCAGGACGGTACCTGGCGTTTGCCTGCTCTGTCAGTACCTGGGGGACTGTGAACTTCGCGGAAATTTTCGACAGGGCCGGGCCGCGGACTGGGTACACTGCACGGGCGCGCATGCGCACGCCTCCTTAGCTCAGCTGGTCAGAGCGCCGCTCTTGTAAAGCGAAGGTCGTCGGTTCGAATCCGACAGGGGGCTCTTGGTTAAGCCGCTCCGACCTGGGATTTCTCCCGGGGAAGACGCTCTGTTCGGCCTCGGACTCCTGGTCCGGGGCCGTTTTGCGTAACCCATGGCTGTTGCGTACGGCCGCTACCTCTGCAATGACGGGGTACCCGGTGACCACGACTTTCGCGCCTGCGCGACGCACGGCCGCTGTGGACGTGGCCGGTCTGGCCACAACCCTGCGCGCCGAGGTCGACGGCGAAGTCCGCTTCGACGCCGGGAGCCGGGGTGCCTACGCCACGGACGGCTCCAACTACCGGCAGGTGCCGCTCGGCGTCGTCGTGCCCCGCACTGTCGAAGCCGGGGCGCATGCCGTGGAGGTGTGCGCCCTCTTCGGGGCCCCTGTTCTCTCACGGGGCGGGGGCACCCCTCGAGGTCTCCGGGCACTGCGCCCCGCACGCTCACGCCCGTGCCGCCGCCGCGGTGCCCGGTCTGCGGCACCTGGAGTGGTTCCACGACCACGTCCGCGTCGAACGACTCCTCTTCGACGGCGTCCTCGACCCCCGCGGCGGCAGCATCACCCCCGGCGGTGACGGAGCGCCCGGCCTCGGGCTGGTCCTCGACACCGAGCGTGCAGGACCCTTCCGGGTGGGCTGACTGGGGGGAAGCAGTGTTTTCCCGCCGTGCCGGGCTCCGGGCTCCGACAGCGAGGCCACCCGCACCGGCCGGCGCGGGTGGCCTCGCCTGTGTGTGAGGGTTCAGCCCCGGCGGAGCACCGTCGTCAGGACATCCCGCAGCGTCGCCTCCGGGTCCGCCACGGCTCCCTCCGCGCGCCATGCCACGAACCCGTCGGGCCGTACCAGTACCGCACCGTCGGCCGTCGTGCCATGGACCTGCGCCCAGTCGGCCGCCTCGGCACCGTGATCTGCGTCGTACGTCAGCTCGGCGTCGGGACCCGTGCCGATCCGGTACGCCTCCAGCCGTCCGGAGTCGCGGTCGGCGATGCGACGGGCGGCGTCGTGCCACCCCGCCGTGCTCCGTGCGTCGCTGAGCAGCACCATCGAGCGCTCGTACAGGTCGAGGGTCGACAGCCGGTCCGGTCGTTCGCCGGGGCGGCGCAGCCACATATGAGGGCCTCGGCTGCCCGGCTGCCCGGTCAGCCGCACCGACTCGGGCACCACCGGTTCGGCCGGGTCGGTGCCCACGACCGCTCCGTCGGGGTAGCGGTAGCCCAGGACGATGTTGAGGATGCCGCTCTGCCGGCCGCCTCCCCCCATACCGGGGGCCGGGGAGAAGCCGGGGTGGCTGTGTTCCACGGAGCGCGCCGAGGCCCGGGCGCTGGTCGCCAGTGCCACCGGCCGGCGCTCCGTGTCGTAGGTCTCCAGCAGTGCGGGCCCGGCCCAGCCGCCCAGCACGGCGGCGAGCTTCCAAGCCAGGTTGTGGGCGTCCTGGATACCGGTGTTGGAGCCGAACGCCCCGGTCGGGGACATCTCGTGGGCGGAGTCCCCGGCGAGGAACACCCGGCCCTTGGCGTACCGCTCGGCGACGCGTTCCGCCGCGTGCCACGACGCCTTGCCGGTGATCTCCACGTCGAGGTCCGGGACACCGGTGGCCCGGCGGATGTGCCGCTCGCACCGTTCGGCGGTGAAGTGCTCCAGGGTCTCGCCCCGTTCCGGGTGCCAGGGGGCGTGGAAGACCCAGTTCTCCTTGTTGTCGACGGGCAGGAGGGCGCCGTCGGCCTCGGGATCGGTGAGGTAGCAGCAGATGAAGCGCCGGTCGCCGACCACGTCGGCGAGCAGCTTGGACCGGAAGGTGACGCTCACGTTGTGGAAGAGGTCGCCGGGCCCGGTCTGTCCGATGCCGAGCCGCCGGCGGGCGGGGCTGCGCGGGCCGTCCGCCGCGACGAGGTAGTCCGCGCGCACGGTGTACCGCGCCTCGGTGGCCCGGTCCCGTACGACCGCGGTCACTCCTTCGGGGTCCTGCTCGAAGGACTCCAGCTCATGGGAGTACCTGAGGTCGCCGCCGAGCTCCCGGGCACCGTCCAGCAGTACGGGTTCGAGGTCGTTCTGGCTGCACAGGCACCAGGCGGTGGGGCTGAACTTCGCCAGCCCGCCCCCGGGATCGATGTGTTTGAACAGCCACTCGCCGGCGTCGCCGACGAGCGTCGGGGTCTGCAGGATGCCGTGGTTGTCCGCCAGCAGTGAGGCGGCCGTCTTGATGCCCGGCTCGATGCCGGCCACCCGGAACAGTTCCATCGTCCGCACGTTGTTGCCGCGTCCGCGCGGGTGGATGGAGGTTCCCGCGTGTCGCTCGACGAGGGTGTGCCGTACGCCGTGACGGCCCAGGAACAGGGACATGGACAGGCCCACCAGGGAGCCGCCGACGATGAGGACCGGAACCCGGTGGTCGGCTTCTTCGTGCATCGATGTCTCCAGAGGCAGAGGTGCGGGTGTGGGGCGCGTTGGAAGTTCCATGCCCTCTGGGAGCGGGTCCGCGTGGCCAATCACCCGCGTGGTTCATACGAGTCGCGCACTCCTTGGGACCGGCACACGATCGAGGAACGCTGACGTCGCGTCACCCGCTGCCGACGTTGACCTCCCCCGCTAAGGAGATGTGCGCCAGATGACCACAACGTCTGAACATGTTTCAGAACCGCAGACGCGACAGATGTCGAAAAGGGTCTCCCAGTCCGTGTTCGACGGCTCGCGGCTCCGTGTCGTCCTGCTGGTGGACGTCTACGACGGAGCCCAGCAGCAGTTCCTGGAAGCGTACGAGCAGCTGTGCAACCAGGTCGCGTCCGTGCCCGGACACGTCAGCGACCAGCTCTGCCAGTCGATCGAGAACCCTTCCCAGTGGCTCATCACCAGCGAGTGGGAGAGCGCTCCTCCCTTCCTCGCCTGGGTGAACAGCGAGGAGCACGTGCGGATGGTGCAGCCGCTGCACAGCTGTGTCCGGGACACCAGGTCGCTGCGCTTCCACATCCTGCGCGAGACCGGCGGCGAGCCGTCGGGTTCCACCGTGTCGGCGAACCGCCGGCTCCAGGTTTCTCCCCGTATCGGCAACGGAGTGATCCGTCACGCCCTCACCTTCACGGTCAAGCCGGGCAGCGAGCAGGCCGTGGCGGAGATCCTCGCGAACTACGCCTCGCCCGAGGCGCGGGTCGACGCCAACACCCGGCTGTGCCGCACCTCGCTGTTCATGCACGGCAACCGGGTCGTACGGGCCATCGAGGTGCAGGGCGACCTGCTCGCGGCGCTGCGGCACGTGGCCCGCCAGCCCGAGGTGCGGGCCGTCGAGGAGGCCATCAACCCCTATCTGGAGCGGCAGCGGGACCTCAACGACCCCGAGTCGGCCCGGGTCTTCTTCACGCTGGCGGCGCTCCCCGCCGTCCACCATGTGACGGCGGATCAGGAGTGCCCGGAGGCGGTCCGGCACGCGCTGTACTACCCGGCCCGCCAGGGCTGCGGGATGCGGCTGGCGCGGCTGCTCGCCGAGCAGGACGAGGCGGTGGCGGACGACCCGCGCAGCCCGGTCTGCGGCAGCACGATCTTCGAGCGCGACGACGTCGTGGTGCGTCTGATCGACGTACGCGGCGGTCTCGACGCCGACCCCGTCCTGGCCCTCGGTCTGCCCGACCCGGAGCAGGCGGCCGAGCTGACCACCCTCCTCGACGGCGCCGCCGTCGGTGCGGACGGCTCCGCACTGAAGAGCGACGACCTCGCGCACTTCCTCACGCTCGCCCGCATGGAACTCATCACCGACCGCCGGTCGTCGCCCGACGCCTGAGCGGCACCCGCCGCCGCGGCGGCCGCCCGTGCCGACGCGGCACACCATCGGAGGAAACGACGTGATCAAACCCCGTCCCAGAATCGTGGATCTCAGCGAGATCGACCCCAACCGCAGGCGCGGAGGCGATCTGCGCGCCATGCTCACCCCGGCCACGGTCGGCTCCACCAGCGGTTTCATGGGCGTGGCCATCGTGCAGCCCGGCGACCGCATCGGCGAGCACTACCACCCGTACTCCGAGGAGTTCGTGTACGTCGTCTGCGGGCAGCTGGAGGTCGATCTCGACGGCGACTCCTATCCGCTGCGGCCCGAGCAGGGGCTCATGATCCCCGCCTATATGCGGCACCGTTTCCGCAACGTCGGTGACGTGGAGGCCCGTATCGTCTTCCATCTCGGCCCGCTGGCCCCGCGCCCGCAGCTCGGCCATGTGGACACGGAGGAGACCGACGCCGTCGCGGTCGCCGCGGAAGGAGCCGAGGCGGGCGGTGCCCGGCCGGCCGACCGAGGTCAGGTCCTTTCATGACCCGGCGCGTGGCGGTCACCGGCATAGGCGTCGTGGCACCGGGCGGCATCGGCGTACCGGCGTTCTGGGATCTGCTCGCCAACGGCCGTACCGCGACGCGGGGCATCACCTTCTTCGACCCGACCGGCCTGCGCTCGCAGATCGCCGCCGAGTGCGACTTCGACCCGGCGGCCTGCGGACTGGATCCGGAGCAGATCGAACGTGCCGACCGGTACATCCAGTTCGCCCTCGTCGCCGGCGAGGAAGCCGTACGGGACGCCGGCCTCGACCTCGCCCGGGAGAACCCCTGGCGGGTGGGGGTCTCCCTGGGCACCGCGGTCGGCGGCACCACCCGGCTGGAGCACGACTACGTCCTGGTCAGCCACCGTGGGCAGCGCTGGGACGTGGACCACCGCGAGGCGGGTTCCCATCTGCACCGCGCCTTCTCGCCCAGCACGCTGGCCTCGATGGTGGCGGAGCGCTTCGGGGCCCGCGGGCCGGTGCAGACAGTCTCCACGGGCTGCACCTCGGGGCTCGACGCGGTCGGATACGCCTTCCACACCGTCGAGGAGGGCCGGGCCGACATCTGTGTGGCCGGGGCCTCGGACTCGCCGATCTCACCGATCACCATGGCCTGCTTCGATGCGATCAAGGCCACGTCCCCGAACAACGACGACCCCGCGCACGCCTCCCGTCCCTTCGACGCCGACCGCAACGGCTTCGTCATGGGTGAGGGCGGGGCGGTGCTCGTCCTGGAGGAGCTGGAGCACGCCCGGGCCCGCGGTGCCCATGTGTACTGCGAGCTCAGCGGCTATGCCACCTTCGGCAACGCCTACCACATGACCGGCCTGACCAGCGAGGGCCTGGAGATGGCCCGGGCGATCGAGGAGGCGCTCGACCACGCCCGCCTCGACGGCTCGGCGATCGACTACGTCAATGCGCATGGCTCCGGTACCCGGCAGAACGACCGGCACGAGACGGCCGCGGTGAAACGGGCCCTCGGCCACCACGCCTACGACACGCCCATGAGCTCCATCAAGTCCATGGTGGGCCACTCCCTCGGGGCGATCGGGGCGATCGAGGTCGTGGCCTGTGTGCTGGCCCTGGCTCATCAGGTCGTACCGCCGACCGCGAACTACGAGACGCCCGACCCCGAATGCGACCTGGACTACGTGCCACGGGTCGCCCGCGACCGGAGACTGAACAGCGTGCTCTCCGTGGGCAGTGGGTTCGGCGGCTTCCAGTCCGCGGTGATCCTGACCCGCCCGAGGGAGAGGACACCATGACCGCACCGCACGTCCGGCGCGCCGCCGTCACCGGAATCGGCGTCGTCGCGCCCAACGGAACGAGCACCGACACCTTCTGGAAGTCCACCCGGGAAGGCATAAGCGTCCTGGACCGGGTCACCCGCGAGGGGTGCGAGCACCTGCCGCTGCGGGTGGCCGGTGAGGTCCGTGCCTTCGAGCCGTCGGCCGCGGTCGAGGAGCGCTACCTCGTGCAGACCGACCGGTTCACGCACTTCGCGATGGCCGCGGCCGACAGCGCGCTGGAGGACGCCCGCATCGGCGAGGCCGACGCCGGCCGCTCGCCGTTCTCCCTGGGGGTGGTCACCGCGGCCGGATCCGGCGGCGGCGAGTTCGGGCAGCGGGAGCTGCAGCAGCTGTGGGGGAAGGGCAGCCGCTTCGTCGGCCCGTACCAGTCCATCGCCTGGTTCTACGCGGCCAGCACCGGGCAGATCTCGATCCGCCGCGGGTTCAAGGGGCCCTGCTCGGTGGTCGCCGCCGACGAGGCCGGCGGCCTGGACGCCCTCGCGCACGCCGCGCGGGCCGTGGGACGCGGCACCGACGTCATAGTGGCGGGCTCGACCGAGGCGCCGCTGGCCCCCTACTCGATGGTCTGCCAGCTCGGCTACGAAGAGCTCAGCACCGCCGGCGACCCGGCGCGGGCCTACCGCCCGTTCACCGACGGCGCCTGCGGGTTCGTACCGGCCGAGGGCGGCGCCATGCTCGTCGTGGAGGAGGCCGGCGCGGCCCGGGAGCGGGGCGCGCGGGTGCGTGCCACCCTCGCGGGACACGCGGCGACCTTCACCGGCGCCTCCTGCTGGGAACTGTCCCGGGAGGGACTCGCCCATGCGATCCGTGGCGCCCTCGAGGAGGCGTGCTGCGCCCCGGAGGAGGTCGATGTCGTCTTCGCCGACGCCCTCGGCGTACCGGAGGCGGACCGCGCCGAGGCGCTGGCGATCGCCGACGCCCTGGGCGCGCACGGCAGGCGCGTGCCCGTCACGGCGCCCAAGACAGGCATAGGTCGCGGCTACTGCGCGGCGCCCGTGCTGGACACGGTGGCGGCGGTGCTCGCGATGGAGCACGGCCTGATCCCGCCCACCCCCAACGTCTTCGACATCTGCCATGACCTCGACCTGGTGACCGTCCGCGCCCGTGCCGCAGAAGTGCGCACGGCGCTGGTCCTGAGCCGGGGACTCATGGGGTCGAACACGGCGCTCGTGCTGCGGAACGGCGCTGCCGAGTGAGCCGGTCGAGCTCTCGGCACCGGCTGTGGCGCCCCCTAGGCGAACGACCGAAAACCCCCCGCCTCGTGGCGAGGCCGCCCCGGAACAAAGGAGAGAAACCGCATGAGTGACCGAATCACCGTGGAAGAACTGGCCGAACTGATGAAGAAGGCCGCCGGGGTCACCGTCGCCCCCAGGGACCTTGAGCAGCGCTGCGACTCCGGCTTCGACGCCCTCGGCATCGACTCGCTCGGTCTGCTCGGCATCGTGGGCGAACTGGAGAACCGGCACGGCATGCCGATGCCTGTCGACGCGGAGCGCTGCAAGACCCCCCGGCAGTTCCTCGATCTCGTCAACACCACCCTTATGGCAGGAGCCTGACATGGCCGGACACACCGAGAACGCCATCACCATCGCCGCGCCGGTGGACCTCGTATGGGACATGACCAACGATCTGGAGAACTGGCCGAGGCTGTTCAGTGAGTACGCGTCCGTCGACGTCCTGTCCCGCGAGGGGAACCGGACGACCTTCCGGCTGACCATGCACCCCGACCAGAACGGCACCGTGTGGAGCTGGGTCTCGGAACGGGAGACGGACCGCGACAACCTCAGCGTCAAGGCCCACCGCGTGGAGCCCGGACCCTTCGCGTACATGAACATCCACTGGCAGTACGAGGAGGTGTCCGAGGGCACCCGGATGGTGTGGACGCAGGACTTCGAGATGAGGCCGGACGCGCCGGTCGACGACGCGTGGATGACCGACAACATCAACCGCAACTCCAAGGTCCAGATGGCCCTCATCCGGGACCGCATCGAGAAGGCAGCCACCGAACACCGGCCCGCGCCGGCCCTGTCGGACTGAGCGGGACGGAGGACAGGCCGATGCACCAAGCCCTGATCGTCGCCCGTATGGCCCCGGGCTCGGCCCCTGACATCGCCAAGGTGTTCGAGGAATCCGACCGGGGAGAACTGCCGCACCTCGTCGGGGTCACCCGGCGCAGCCTTTTCCAGTTCGGTGATGTGTACCTGCATCTCATCGAGGCCGAGCGGGAGCCCGGCCCCGCCATCGCCAAGGTGGCCGAGCACCCCGCCTTCAGGGACATCAGCGAGCGGCTCGCGGCGTACGTCAGCGCGTACGACCCCGCGACCTGGCGCTCCCCGAAGGACGCGATGGCGCACCGCTTCTACCGCTGGGAGCGTGACGTCAGAGCCTGAGCCGTCCGCACGGCCACCGGTCGCCGGGCCCGCGTCGCACGCGGACCCGGCGACCGGTGGTCCGGGGGGATTCGTCAGGCCGGGCCGGTAGCAGCGGTTCATGCCGGGACGGTGCAGTCGAACGCGTGCAGGTAGGGGTTGACCGGGCGGATCTCGTCGATGACCAGGCCCGCGCCGGCCAGCCGGTTGACCATGCTGGCGGTGGTGTGTTTCGCCCCGCCGACGTTGAGGAGCAGCAGCAGGTCCATGGCGGTGCTGAACCGCATCGAGGGGGTGTCGTCGACGAGGTTCTCGATGACCACGACCCTGGCTCCGGGCCCGCCCGCGTCGATGACGTTGTGCAGCGTTCGGGCGGTGCTGTCGTCGTCCCACTCCAGGATGTTCTTGATGATGTACACATCGGCCCGGACCGGGATGGCCACGCGGCAGTCGCCGGGCACGATGGTCATCCGGTCCGCGAGCGCACCCGAATCGCGCAGCCGTGGGTCGGCGTTGTCCACCACACCGGGCAGATCGAGCAGGGTGCCCCGCATCGACGGGTACTTCTCCAGCAGGCTCGCCACCACATGGCCCTGACCGCCCCCGATGTCCGCGACCGACGAACGGCCCGACAGATCGAGGAACTTCGCCACGTCCCGCGCCGACTGCTCGCTGGAGGTCGTCATGGCGCGGTTGAAGACGTCGGCCGACTCCGGGGCGTCCTCGTGCAGGTAGGTGAAGAACTCCTTGCCGTACAGGTCCTGGATGACGTTCCGGCCGGTGCGCACGGCCTCGTCGAGCCGCGGCCAGGCGTCCCAGGTCCAGGGCTCGGTGCACCACAGGGAGATATGGCGCAGGCTGTCCGGATCGTCGTCGCGCAGCAGGCGGGACATCTCGGTGTGCGCGAAGGTCCCGTCCTCCTGCTCGGTGAAGACGTCGTAGCAGGACAGAGCCCGCAGCAGCCGCCGCAGCGGCTGGGGCTCGGTCTTCACCGCGGACGCGAGGTCCTCCACGCTCATGGGCCGGTCCCCGAGCGCGTCGGCGACGCCCAGCCGGGCGGCCGCGCGGAGGGCGGCGGCACACGCCGCCCCGAATACGAGCTCCCTCAGCCGCATGGACGGCGGTGGAGCGGGGCTTACGGTCGTCATGCGCCGCCTTTCCTCTCTGGGTCAGTCGGGGATGCGGCCGGTCAGCACAGCCCCGCGGGCTTGGAGGCCCGGCAGGAGTTGGCCAGGAAGGTGTTGCCCTTTCCGGGGTCCGCGTTGACGAGGTCCGCCGGGGTGTTGTGCAGCAGCGTGTTGCCGCTGATCTGGTTCCGTTCGTTCGGGACGCCGACCATGCTCTTGAAGAGCACGACCCCGCCCGACAGCGGGGAGGTGCCCGCGTTGTCCGTGATCGTGTTCCGGGTCACCAGCGTGCTCTCGGCGCCGGTCAGGACGATTCCGGAGCCCTGGAGGAAGGGCAGCCGGGCGGTCTTCGGGCAGAACTTGTTGTTCTTGTGAATGGTGTTGTCGCTCACGGTGAGTGCCCCGCCCCGCGGGGAGTTCTCGTCACCGACGACGAACACGGCCGCACAGTTTCCGGTGATGTCGTTGCCGGTGACCGTGAGGTCCCTGAGGCGCCGGACGGTGACGCCGACCCGGTTGCCCTGCAGACGGTTCCGGGCGATCACCGCCCCCCGGGTGTCGATGGCCCCGCCCTCGGTGCTGACCATGTTGGCGAGGAAGAGGCCGGCGTCGCCGTTGTCCCGGGCGGTGTTGTCCAGGAACACGCCACGGGTGGACCGTTCCTGCGCGATGCCCCACTGCTTGTTCTTCTCGGCGGTCACCTGACGGACGGTCAGCCGGTCGGTCCACGACGACCACAGACCGTTCTTGGCGAAGCCGGACAGGGTCAGGGCAGTGACGGTGGTGTCGTCGACCGGATGGCCGGCCTTGCCCTCCACGCAGATCCCGTTGCCGGCCTTTGCACAGGCGTTCGAGGCCGGCCCGGCGGCCGGTTCGATCACGGTGTTCGGGCCCATGCCGCGCAGGGTCAGCCCGGACGTGGTCACCCGGATGCTCTCACGGTAGGTGCCGGCGGAGAGGAGAACGGTGTCTCCCGGCTTCGCGGCGTCCACGGCCTTCTGGATCGAGCCCCCCGGACGCACCAGGCGGGTCATCGGGCCCGCAGCGGTCGCGGGGGCGCACCCGAGCGCCGATCCCGCGAGCGCTGTGCTGCATGCGAGGCAGGCGATATGGCTTTTTTTCATATTCTGTACGCTATGACTGGATGGCCCGTTGAAAGCCGGATCGGCCATCCGGCGGCGTGTCTGAGGAGCGCGGGTCAACCGCGGGCCCGGTTGATTTTCTCCTGTGAAGCGGTCGGCTCGCCGGGCACCGCGATCACCCTGCCGACCATACTTGCGTGTGTGAACCAGGTCATGCGCATCAGGCGTGGGCTCGGGGCCGCGGCGGACTATGTCCGCAGCGCCCCGGGTACGTACGTCTGGCTGCTGGTCCTGTTCGTCACCACCATCGCCCTGCACCATATGTCGCCCCACTTCGAGGAGCGCTTCCTGCGGCAGCGGTCCACCAACATCCACGAGCTGTCGTCCAACCCCGTGCGTGTGTTCATCACCAGCGCGATGTGGATGGAAAGCGGGCGCTGGCTGCCGTACGCCGTGCTCTACACGGTCTTCCACGCGCAGGCGGAGCGCTGGCTGGGCACCGTGCGCTGGCTGGCCGCGTGCGTCGCCGCACACGTGGTGGCCACGCTGGCCGGCGAGGGGGCGCTGCTCCAGGCGATCCGCGACGGGGCCGCCCCGCACTCCGCGGTCAACACCCTGGACATCGGGGTCAGTTACGCGATGGCCGGGGTGATCGGCGTGCTCACGTACCGGATCGCGGCGCCCTGGTGTTACGCGTATCTGGCGGTCGTCCTGCTGCTGTACACCCTCCCGCTCTTCGCCTCCCCCACCTTCACTGATTTGGGGCATTTCATCGCCGTGCTGATCGGTCTGGCCTGCTATCCGCTGACCCTGGGCTGCGGAAAACCATGGAATCCGAAGGAGACACTGGCCGCCCTCAGGGGTTAACGTCCGGCGCATGAGCAGCGCAGTGAGCAGCGCCGTCAACGGCGGCGTCTCCTTCTGGTACGCGGACGACGGCCTCCCCGCCCGGCGGGAGCCCCTCGACGGGGACGCGTCCGCCGACGTCGTGATCGTCGGCGGCGGCTACACCGGTCTGTGGACCGCGTACTACTTGAAGAAGGCGGCGCCCTTCCTGCGGATCACCGTGCTGGAGCAGAAGTTCTGCGGCTACGGCGCCTCCGGGCGCAACGGCGGCTGGCTCTACAACGGCATTGCGGGCCGCGACCGCTACGCGAAGCTGCACGGCCACGAGGCCGCCGTACGCCTGCAGAAGGCGATGAACGAGACGGTCGCCGAGGTGGTCCGGGTCACCGAGGAGGAGGGCATCGACGCGGACGTGCACGTCGGCGGCGTCCTGGAGGTGGCGTACACGCCCGCGCAGCTGGCCCGGCTCAAGGCCTTCCACGAGCATGAGCTGTCGTACGGCGAGAAGGACCGCGAGCTGTACGGGGCCCGGGAGACCGCCGAGCGGATCCGGGTCGCGGACGCGGTCGGCTCGACCTGGACCCCGCACGGGGCGCGGCTGCACCCGGTGAAGCTGGTCAAGGGCCTCGCGGCGGCGGTCGAGGCGCTCGGCGTGACGATCCACGAGAACACGCCGGTCACGGAGATCCGCCCGAAGCACGCGGTGACGCCGTACGGCACGGTCCGCGCGCCGTACATCCTGCGCTGCACGGAAGGGTTCACGGCCTCGCTGAAGGGCCAGAAGCGCACCTGGCTGCCCATGAACTCCTCGATGATCGCGACCGAGCCCCTGACCGACGAGCAGTGGGCGGCGATCGGCTGGGAGGGGCGCGAGACGCTGGGCGACATGGCGCACGCGTACATGTACGCGCAGCGCACCGCCGACGGCCGGATCGCGCTCGGCGGCCGAGGGGTCCCCTACCGCTTCGGCTCGCGCACGGACAACGACGGCCGCACCCAGGAGGCGACGATCGACGCGCTCCGCGAGATTCTCGTCCGTTTCTTCCCGTCCCTCGCCGGGGTGCGGATCGAGCACGCCTGGTCGGGTGTGCTCGGGGTGCCCCGCGACTGGTGCGCGACGGTCACCCTGGACCGCGCGACCGGCCTGGGCTGGGCGGGTGGCTACGTCGGCTCGGGCGTCGCCACCACGAATCTCGCCGCGCGCACGCTGCGCGACCTCGTCCGGCTGGACTCCGGGCAGGCGGGGAAGACCGACCTCACCGAGCTGCCCTGGGTCGGCCACAAGGTTCGCAAGTGGGAGCCGGAGCCCTTCCGCTGGCTCGGCGTCCAGAGCATGTACGCCACCTATCGCTCGGCGGACAAGCGGGAACGCCTTCACCCCAGTGCCCAGTCGTCCCGCTTGGCGCAGATTGCCGACCGAGTTGCCGGACGTCACTGACGAAACTTTGCTGTGTGATTACCGTCTGAGGTATCTCCCGTAACTGTTCTCCCCTCAAAGCTTGGTGCCAGCTTCGTGTCATGTGCGCCACAGCTCTTAGGGGAGGGCAGGTCATGGCAGCCAACGGCTGGCAGAGAAGACGGATATGGGCGGTGCTCGCCACCACCGCCGCGCTGGGCCTGACGGTTACGCAGGCCCAGGCGGCGTCCGGCGGCAGCAGCAAGCCTTTCGGAGTACGCGAACTCCGTGAACAGGCCCTTCTGCATCAGCAGAAGGGCCTGTCGGCTTTCGCGGAGACGGGGAAGGACGGGGGCGACAACGAAGGGGAGGAGATCGCCGAGCAGGCGGACCAGTACGCCGAGGCACGGACCTCGCCGGGCATCGTGGCGCCCGGCGCGTACGGTGCGGCGTACGACGCACTGAGCACTCTGCCGCACACGACGGGCAGCTGGAGCGAGCTGACCAAGCTGCCCTACGACTCCGACGACCCCCGCTACCGGGACGTCAACTCCAACTCCAGCGGCGGCGCCGGGAAGGTGACGGGCCGGGTGACCGGACTCGCCGCCGACAACCACGGCTATGTGTACGCCGGTTCGGCCAACGGCGGCGTCTTCCGGTCGAGCACCGGCGGCGGCCACTGGACGAACATCTCCGACCGGCTGCCCGCCCTGTCCACGGGCGACCTCCAGCTCGACGGCAGGGGCCGCCTCTGGTACGCCACCGGCGAGGCCAACACCAGCGCGACCTCCTTCCTCGGCACGGGCGTCTACGTCCTCGACAACCCCCGGTACGGCAGCTTCAGCAAGCGCGACCGGGTCGGCGGCGACGAGCTGGAGTCGACCTCGATCAACGCGCTGCGGTTCGGCGGCGACAAGGTGTGGGCGGCGACCACGCGGGGCGTGTGGAGCCACAGCACCAGGACGCTGACGGGCGCCTGGAAGCTGGAGTTCGCGCCCAACCCCGACTATCTGCCGGGCGGTTCGAAGGCGAGTGACCCGTCGGCCGCGTACAAGAACATCACCAGCGACATCGCGATCGACCCCAAGGACCCGAGCAAGGTCGTGCTCGCGGCGGGCTGGCGCGGCGGCGACACCTACAACGGCTTCTACGCCGAGGGCAAGAACGGCTGGGAGCGCCTCAACGGCCTCGGTGAGCTGCCGACCAAGAGCGACGACGTCGGCAACGTCACCTTCGCCCGCAGTGCGGACGGCTCTCGCTACTACGCGATCGACCAGTCGCCGGCGCAGACGGCGTCGAACCCGGACAGCGGCCTCGACGGCATCTTCGTCTCCAAGTCCGGCTCGCCGACCGGACCGTGGACGAAGATCGCCGACTACAAGCAGCTGCGCGACTCCGGCTCCGCGCTCACCGGTTCGGGATACCAGCCGGGCATCCAGTCCTGGTACGACCAGTTCCTCACGGTCGACCCGAAGAATCCGGACCATGTGTACGCGGGTCTCGAGGAGGTCTTCGAGACCAAGGACGGCGGCAAGAACTGGACGGTCCCCGGCCCGTACTGGAACTTCGGCTTCCCTTGCTGGTCCATCGACCCCACCAAGCAGACCGGCGATTGCAACCAGACCGTCCACGCCGACCAGCACTCGGTGGCGATCGGAAGCAATGGCGGGCAGCCGTACGTCGTCGTCGGTGACGACGGCGGTGCCTTCCGCCGCCCGCTGAACGGCAGTGCCGACGCCTCCGGCCACGCCACCGACTGGACGTCCCTGAACGACGGCACGATGGACGCGCTCCAGTACTACTCGGTCGGTGTGGGCATCGACCAGGCGTCCCGCGGGCTCTCGGTCAGCGGCGGTCTGCAGGACAACGGGCAGTCGATCCTGCGTCCCGGCGACCGTGTGATGGGCTCCAACTTCGGCGGTGACGGCGGCGACACGATCGTCGACCCGGCGAACGGCTGCAACATCGCCGCCGAGTATGTGTACCTGGCCGTGTCGGTCACGCAGAACTGTGCGGTGAACGACGGCAGCTGGACCACCGACCCGTCGAAGGCGACCACCTACTCCGTGGCTCCGCCCGACAACGCGACCAACGAGGCGCGGTTCATCGCTCCGCTGAACGCCGACATCAAGGACGCGAACACCTGGGTCGCGGGCGGCCGGCACGTGTGGATCAACACCAAGGGGTGGGCGATCCGCAGCGGCAGCGAGTGGTCCGGGGCGTACGACCTCGGCGCGGGCCACACCGCGACCGCGGTCGCCTCCTCCGGGGGCAAGGTGTACGCGGCCTGGTGCGGCCCCTGCAACAACCAGGGCTTCACCCGGGGCATCGCGGTCGGCAACGCGGACGGCACCGGCTGGCACCAGCTGAACCTGCCGGCCGACGGTACGGTCCCCAACCGGTACCTCTCCGGCCTGGCGATCGACCCGGCCGACTCCAACCATGTGCTCCTCGCCGTCAACGGCTTCTCGCGGAAGTGGACGGAGGGCCCGGGCGCGGGCGTCGGGCATCTGTTTGAGACCCGGGACGGCGGAGCGACCTGGAAGGACGTCTCCGGGAACCTGCCGGACGTGCCCGCCAACTCGGTGGTCCTGCTGAAGAACGGGACCGTGGCGCTCGGCACGGACCTCGGGGTCCTGGTCCGCCCGGCGGGGTCGTCGACCTGGAAGGTGGCGGGGGAGAACCTGCCGACCACGGCGGTCCTCCAGCTGCGCACCGGCCCCGACGGCCGGCTGT
Organism: Streptomyces sp. NPDC001634; assembly: GCF_040298185.1. Lineage (NCBI taxonomy): Bacteria > Bacillati > Actinomycetota > Actinomycetes > Kitasatosporales > Streptomycetaceae > Streptomyces > Streptomyces sp. NPDC001634. The sequence continues at coordinate 17,317 of NZ_JBEOZU010000039.1, forward strand.
ACGCGGCGACGCACGGGCGCGGGATCTGGGCGATCGACGTACGCAGCCTGTGCTGAGCGTGGCATGACGGCGGGGTGGGGCGGGGTCTTGCCGGGCCCCGCCCCATCTGTGTTTCACTGCGCGCATGATCCGCACCGCGACCCCCGCCGACGTCCCCGTCATACACGCCCTGATCCGTGAGCTGGCCGAGTACGAGAAGGCGCCCGACGAGGCCCGGGCGACGCAGGAGCAGCTGAGCGAGGCGCTGTTCGGTGACCGCCCGGCGGCGTTCGCGCACGTCGCGGAGGGGGACGGGGGCGAGGTCGTCGGCTTCGCGCTGTGGTTCCTGAACTTCTCCACCTGGCGCGGTGTGCACGGTATCTACCTGGAGGACCTCTACGTCCGCCCGGGGGCCCGCGGCGGAGGCCACGGCAAGGCGCTCCTGACCGAACTGGCCCGCATCTGCGTCGCACGCGGCTACGAGCGCCTGGAGTGGTCGGTGCTGAACTGGAACCGCCCGGCGATCGACTTCTACGAAGCGCTGGGCGCCCGCCCGCAGGACGAGTGGACGGTGTACCGGCTGACGGACGGGGCGCTGGCGGAGCTGGGCGGGGGAGCCTAGGGACTCTGGGGCCGGGTTGCGGACGGCCGCCCGCCGTACGCCGTCCGTCCCGGCTCGACTGCTGGTAGTTCTTTCAGACCTCGGCCCGACCCGCAGACGCTGCACGGGCTGTGCCCTAGCGTCGGCCTCTGCCTCGGCCTGATCACTCAGGCGATGGTTACCGAGGGAGGGCCCATTCATGATCCGCATCGACAACGCACGCGTCTTCGACGGTGAACGCGTGCTGCACGGCGTCTCGGTGATCATCGAGGACAGCGTGGTGGCCGCGGTTGCACCCACGGCGGATCCGGCCGCCGACGCCGATGGGTTTGCGGAGGTGATCGACGGCACCGGCCACACCCTGCTCCCCGGGCTGATCGACGGGCACACGCATGTCACCGGCACTCTGGACAACCTCCGGCTGGCCCTGGCGTTCGGGGTCACCACCGAGCTCGACATGTTCAGCTTCCCGGCCGAGCTGACCGCCTGGCTCTGTGACGTGGCGGCGCGGACCGACGACCTCGCCGACCTGCGCAGCTCCGGAACCGTGGTCTGTCCGGCCGGCGGCCACCCGGCGGCGTCGATGCCCTACCTCCCGTCGCTGGCCGCACCGCAGGACGCCGCCGAGTACGTCGCGGCGCGCGAGAAGGAAGGCGCGCACTACATCAAGTTGATGTTCGACGACGGAAAGCACCACGGCGCCGAACTGCCGACGCTCGACCGGGCCACCGCGACGGCGGTGACCGGGGCCGCCCGGTCGGCCGGCCTGCTGACCGTCGCGCATGTGGCGGACAACGAGACGGTGCGCGATGCGCTGGCGGCGGGGGTGGACGCGCTCACGCACCTCCCGCTGGAGGCGCCGATACCCGATGAGCTGGTGGCCCGGGCCGCGGCGGACGGCCGGTTCTTCATCCCCACCCTGGCGATGATGGAGATGGCCTGCGGCGCACCCGAGGGGCGCCAACTGGCCGCCGATGACCGCATCGCCGCGTACCTGCCCGCCGACGCCGTCGCCGCGATCAGGGAAGGAGCGGTGGGGCTGGCCGTGACCGTCCCGTCCCCCGGTCTGGACTTCGCCCATGCGCTCGCCGGCGCGCGTCGGCTGCACGAGGCCGGAGTGCCGCTGGTGGCGGGCACGGACGCCAACAACGCCCCAGGGCGGGCCTGTCCGGTGGTCCACGGTGCGGCGCTGCACCGTGAACTCGAACTGCTGGTGGCGGCGGGACTCACCCCCGTGGAGGCCCTCAAGGCCGCGACCTCGACGCCCGCGCGGTACTTCGGGCTCGACGACCGCGGCCGGATCGCCCCGGGGCTCCGGGCCGATCTGCTGCTCGTCGAGGGTGACCCCACCGTGGACATCACCGCCACCCGCGCCATCCGGCGGATCTGGCGCCGCGGTGTGCCCTTCGACCGCGAGGAGTTCCGGACGACCCGGCTGCGGACGCCGGAAGGGAGCGGCGCCGGCACCGCCGCGGGCGGGGCGCTGACGGCCGTGGGGTCCACCGCGCTGACGGTTGCCGCGGCGCGCGCTCTGGAGAGCACCCGTCCCGACCGGCTGTTCGACGACCAGATCGCCATCCAGGTGGCCGCGGCCGCGGGTGCGGAACTGGCGGCGTGGTCGAGCTCCCGGGGGGAGCTGCTGCGGCTGGCCATGGGCGACTACTTCGCCCTCCGCACCCGGTACTTCGACACCTGTCTGCTGGAGGCGGTCGAGTCGGGCTGCCGTCAGGTGGTCGTGCTCGCGGCGGGGCTGGACGCCAGGGCCTTCCGTCTGGACTGGCCCGCGCCTGTGCGGCTGTTCGAACTCGACCGGCCCGATGTCTTCTCCTTCAAGGACAAGATCATCACGGGTCGGGTGCCGACGCCCGGCTGCGAACGGGTTGCGGTCCTCGGCGACCTGCTCGACGACTGGCCGGGCGCACTGCGAGCGCACGGCTTCGATCCGGGCCTGCCGACCGCCTGGCTGCTGGAGGGCATCATGGTCTACCTGACCGAGCAGGAGGGCGACGACATGCTCGCCCGCATCGGCGAGCTCAGCGCGCCGTCGAGCCGCCTCGCCGTCGAGTACGGCAGCCTGGCGATGTTCCGGTCGGAACAGGGGGAGGCCGTCCTGGCCCACACCGCCGAGGACGACACCATGCACATGCTCGCCTCGCTCTGGCGCAACGAGAGCACGGCGGATCCCATCGTCCGGCTGGCCGGGCACGGCTGGTCCGCCGTCAGTCACGAGGTGGCCGACGTCGCCAAGGAGTGCGGCCGGCCTGTGCCGCCCGCGTTCGACCCCGGTATCCCGGGCACGGGGCGTATCGGTCTGATCAGCGGCGTCCGTACACGGTAGAGCGGCGCGGCGCCGCCCGCCCCGGTTCGCCCGCCGGACCGGGGCGGCACCACGAACATCGGCGCTGTCGGTCCATCCGCACCGCCAGTCCATCCGCGTTGTCAGTCGGCCTCCGCCACCCGCAGCCCCATCTCCGCCGCCAGCAGCGGTGCCAGGTCCAGGAGTTGGGAGTGGCTGATCACCGTGCCGGACAGACGGTCCACGCCGCGGGTGATGTCCAGCTCCGCCGCGCGGCGCAGATCCACGTCCACCAGGGTCGCCGCCGTGAGGTCCGCGGCCTTCAGGACACAGTCCACGAACTCGACCCGCTCCAGCCGGGCGCCCCCGAAGTCCGGCTCGACCAGGACACAGCCCTCGAAGACGACGTCCTTGAGCCGCGCCTTGCGCAGGTTCAGGTAGTCGATCTTGCCGCCGCGCACCAGCACCCTCTCCAGCACCGCGCCGTGCAGCTGCACCCCGCCGAGCCGGGCGTCCACCAGCTCCACGTCGCGCAGGCTCGCCTCGGCGAGGTCCGTGCCCACGCCGCGTATGCCCGTGAGGACGGAGTCCAGCACGCGGGCGTGATGCAGGTGGGTCTCGTCCAGCGCGCAGCCCGTCAGCGCACAGTCCATGAACCGGGCGCCTCCGCCGTCCTGGCCGACGAAGTCCACGTCACGGAACTCCAGCCCGTCGTAGTCCCCGTCCGGCACCAACTCGCCGTCCGTAAAAGCCACCAGCTCCGGGAGCCGTACCTCCGGCCGCCGTGCCGCCTTCACCACCTGAGTCCTGCGCACCATGCCCCCATGCTGCACCCCACCACTGACAATCTCCCCGACCCGCGCGTTCTGGGCGCACCCTTGACCTCAAGCATGCTTGAGGTCGAAGAGTGGGCCTTCCGACGGCAGACACGAGGAGCCCGCCCATGCACGCGATCCGGTTGCACGCCTTCGGGCCGGCCGAGAACCTCACGTACGAGAAGGTCGATGATCCGGAGCCGGGTCCCGGCCAGGTGCGCATCGCCGTCGCCGCGGCCGGCGTGCACCTCTTGGACGCGATGCTCAGGGAGGGCGCGACGGGCCCGGCGCCCGGCCCGACGCCGCTGCCCACGATCCCCGGCCGCGAGGTGGCCGGCACCTTCGAGTCCCTCGGCCAGGGCGTCGACGGCCGCCTGCTCGGCACACGGGTTGTCGCCCACCTCGGTTTCGTGCCCGGCGGTTACGCCGAACTCGCCGTCACGGATGTCGACCGCCTTCATGAGATCCCCGGCGATCTGGATGCGGCGCAGGCCGTGGCCATGATCGGTACGGGCCGTACGGCGATGGGGATCCTGCAGTTCGTCGACCTGGGCCCCGGCTCCGTGGCCCTGATCCCCGCGGCCGCGGGCGGCATCGGCACCCTCCTCGTGCAGTACGCCCGGCATGCGGGCGCCACGGTGATCGGCCTCGCGGGCGGGGCGGAGAAGGTCACGCGGGTGCGGGAGAACGGCGCCGACCTCGCCGTCGACTACACGGATCCGGAGTGGGCGGCGCGCCTCGACGGGTACCGGGGCCGGGTGACCGTCGTCTTCGACGGCGTGGGCGGCGAAGTGGCGCGCACCGCCGTGGGGATGCTTGCGCCCGGCGGCCGGCACCTCGTTTTCGGGTGGTCCGCCGAGCGGGGCAGGGACGGGCGGCCGTATCTCGTCGAGGGCGTCTCCGAGCAGGTGCTCGGCTCGGCGATGCTGAGAAAGGCGGGCGGCCCCGACCCCCTGCGCACCCTGGAGCTGCGCGCCCTCACCGAGGCCGCGACCGGCCGACTCACCCCGACGGTCCAGCGCTTCGCGCTCGCCCGGGCGACGGAGGCCCATCGGGCCCTGGAGACGCGGGGCACGGTCGGAAAGGTGGTGCTGGAACCATGAGTGCCAGGACCGCGCGGTCTACGGCATCTCGGAGGGCCCGGCGATCCCGGCGATCCCGGAGAGCCGGAGACCCCGGAGAGCCTGGAGACCCCGGAGACCCCGGAGAGCTTGGAGAGCCCGGCGATCCCGGAGAGGCCGCGAGCCCGGAGAGGCCGGAGAAGCCGGAGAGCCCGGAGAAGCCGGAGAGCCCGGAGAGGCCGGAGAAGCCGGAGAGCCCGGAGAGGCCGGAGAAGCCGGAGAGCCCGGAGAAGCCGGAGAGCCCGGAGAGCCCGGCGATCCCGGAGAGGCCGCGAGCCCGGCGAGCCGGGAGAGGCCGGAGAAGCCGGAGAGCCCGGAGAGGCCGGACAGCCCGGAGACCCCGGCGACCCCGGCGATCCCGGAGATGCGATTCATGCCGATTCATGGTCTTCTGGCGGGGTGAGTGGCACCCGGACGGGTGGGTCCACGGCACCCGATGACGATGATCCCCGCCGCTGGTGGGGGCTGGTGATCATCGCGCTCGCTCAGCTGATGGTGGTCCTGGACGCGACGATCGTGAACATCGCGCTGCCGTCCGCGCAGCGCGACCTGGGTATTTCCGACGCCAACCGTCAGTGGGTCATCACCGCGTACACCCTCGCCTTCGGCGGGCTGCTCCTGCTCGGTGGCCGGATCGCGGACATGGTGGGGCGAAAACGGACGTTCGTCATCGGCCTGATCGGCTTCGCCGGTGCGTCCGCGCTCGGCGGCGCGGCCACCACGTCCGGCATGCTCTTCGGCGCCCGCGCTTTCCAGGGAGCCTTCGCCGCCGTCCTGGCCCCCTCCGCGCTCAGTCTGCTCACGATCACGTTCACCGACCCGAGGGAGCGCGGAAAGGCCTTCGGTATCTACGGCGCGCTCGCAGGCAGCGGATCCGCGATCGGGTTCATCGCGGGCGGACTGCTGACCGAGTACCTGAACTGGCGCTGGTGCCTGTACGTCAACGTCCCCGTCGCGGTCGTCGCCGTCTTCGGCGCCCTCGCGCTCCTGCGCTCCGGCCCCGGCAACGCGGGCGCCCACCTCGACGTCCCCGGTGTGCTGCTGGGCTGCGGCGGGCTGGTCGCGCTCGTGTACGGGTTCAGCGAGGCCGAGCCACGGGGATGGACGGACCCGCTGGTGCTCAGCCTGTTCGCGGTGGGAGTGGCGCTGGTCGCGGCGTTCGTATGGTGGCAGACGAGGGCGCCGCAGCCGCTGCTGCCGTTGCACATCGTCAAGGACCGGGACCGGGCGGGCTGCTTCCTGACGATGTGCCTGGCCGTCATCGGTGTGTTCGGGCTGTTCCTGTTCATGACCTACTACCTGCAGGTCGTCCTCGGCTACTCACCCCTGAGGACGGGCCTGGGCTATCTGCCGCTGACGGCCGCGATCATCACGGGCTCGACGCAGATCTCGGCCCGCCTGCTGCGCCGTGTGCAGCCGCGCATGCTGATGGTGCCGGGCATGGTGCTGGCGTCGGGCGGCCTGATGATCCTCACGCAGATGACGGTGCACTCCAGGTACGCGACCGAGATCCTGCCCGGGCTCATTCTGGTGGGCCTCGGAATGGGCCTCACCTTCATGCCGATCTTCGCGACGGCGACCGCCGGGGTGGCACCGCACGACGCGGGCGTGACATCGGCCACCGTGAACACCTCGCAGCAGGTGGGCGGTTCGATCGGTACGGCGCTGCTGAACACCATCGCGACGACCAGCAGCACCGCGTACCTCGCCGCGCACCTGCACAACCCCGCGCAGAAGGCGCTGATCGTCCGCGAGGGCATGGTCCACGGCTACACCGTCGCCCTCTGGTGGGCGGCGGGCGTCATGCTCCTGGCAGGCCTGGTCGCGGGCCTGATGGTCAGGACGAAGCCTCCGGCACACGGTCCGGCCCGGGCGCCGGTACGGCAGGACGTACGGCCCGCCTAGCCGCCGAGGACGCCCTTGAACGTCTCGATCGTGCGGCGGCGCATCGTGAGGAAGGCGAGCCAGGAGCCGTCCGCGTAGTGGAGACGGAAGCGGGCCATCAGCTGGAGGCGGGGGCGGCGTTCGACCCGTGCGACCCAGGTGCGGGGGACCTCCCAGACGGGGGTGCCGTCCAGATGGCGCACGAGGCCGACGCGCTGGTCCGTGACGCGCAGCAGCAGCGCGCCCGAGGTCTGCGGCATCCCGGACGCGATGCTGCCGGCGCCGCCGGACGCGGCGCCGATGTTGTGCATCAGATAGTCGCCGACGTGCCCGCCGAGCTTGCCGTGCCCGTGGAAGCTCACCTTGATGCCCTTGGCGCTCTTGACCGGCACCACGATGCCGAAGGTCAGCAGTTGCTCGCCGGCGGCCAACTGGCTGAGCGCGGACCGCTGTTGGATGGACATCTGCTCCGGCACGGCGGTGGGTTCCCCTCGGGTGGCGTTCGGTGGCCGGCGCATGATCGTACGCGAATCCGGTAAGAGGGGCGGCCGGGTCAGCCGACGCGCGGGAAGCGGGCCTGGAGGGTCCAGATCGCCGGATTCTCCGCGAGGTCCTCGTGCATGTCCGTGAGGTCGGCGATCAGGTCGTGGAGGAAGTCGCGGGCCTCGCGGCGCAGTTCGGTGTGGGAGAAGGTCAGCGGCGGCTCGGCCGGCGGCAGCCACTCCGCCTCGATGTCCACCCAGCCGAAGCGGCGCTCGAAGAGCATGCGGTCGGTGGACTCGGTGAAGTCCAGCTCCGCGTGCTGAGGCCGGGCGGCGCGGCTGCCGAGCGGATCGCGGTCGAGGAGCTCGACGATGTCGCACAGAGCCCATGCGAAGTCGAGCACCGGCACCCATCCCCAGGCTGTGGACAACTCCAGGTCCTTCTCGGTGTCGGCGAGGTAGACGTCGCCGCAGAACAGGTCGTGCCGCAGGGCGTGGACGTCCGCGCGGCGGTAGTCGGTCTGCGGGGGGTCGGGGAAGCGGGTGGAGAGGGCGTAGCCGATGTCGAGCACGGGCCGATGGTGTCATGTGGCCAAGGCCTCCGCCGCCACGGCATTCATTTCATATGATCGCGGGCGTGTCCCGATCCGTGCGCCTTGTCCCGGCCGTGTCCGCGGTGCTCGCCCTCGCTCTGACCGCGTGCACCGGAGGCGTCCACGGCACCCCCGGCGGGTCCGGTGTGCGGGACCCGTACTTCCCGAGAACGGGCAACGGCGGATACGACGTCACCCACTACGACCTGACCCTCGACTACGACCCCGGCCGCCGCCACCTCACCGGCACGGCGGTGATAACGGCACGCGCGACCAAGGACCTCTCCGCCTTCGACCTTGACCTGAACGGGCTGGACGTCGCAGGCGTCACACTCTGGGGCCGCGGCGTCCGCTGGAACCGTGCCGGCCAGGAACTGACAGTGCGCCCGCCCGGCGACATCGACAAGGGGGAGACGTTCCGCACGACAGTGCGCTACTCGGGCACGCCCGGGACGATCACCGACCCGGACGGCTCCAAGGAGGGCTGGCTGCCGACCGCCGACGGCGCGGTGGCACTCGGCGAGCCGACGGGTTCGATGGCGTGGTTCCCCGGCAACCACCACCCCTCCGACAAGGCGACGTACGACATGGCGGTGACCGTGCCGAAGGGCCTGCAGGCCGTCTCCAACGGGGAACTGACCGGGGAGCGGACCACGAAGGGCCGTACGACGTTCAGGTGGCACACCGCCGAACCGATGGCGAGCTACGTCGCCACCGTCGCGATCGGCCACTACGACATCACCCGCTCCACCATGAGGAACGGCCTGCCGGTCTATGTCGCCGTCACCCCTGACGAGGCGCAGGCGAGCCGCACAACGCTGGCGAAGATCCCGGAGATCATGGAGTGGGAGGAGCACACCTTCGGCCCGTACCCCTTCTCCTCCACGGGCGCGATCGTCGACCACGCGCACGTCTCCGGCTACGCCCTGGAGACCCAGAGCCGCCCGGTCTTCCCCGGCGCGCCCGACACCCAGTCCCTCGTCCACGAACTCGCCCACCAGTGGTACGGCGACTCCGTCACCCCGAAGAGCTGGCGGGACATGTGGCTCAACGAGGGCTTCGCGACGTACGCGGAGTGGCTGTGGCAGGAGGACCACGGCGGCGACACGGCCCAGGAGATATTCGACGCGCTCTACAAGGGCGACTACTACGACGACTCCGACGACGACGAGGCGATCTGGGCGTTCCCGCCCGCGAAGCCGTCGAGCGCCGCGCACATCTCGGACAGTCCCGTCTACGAGCGCGGCGCGATGGTGCTCCACAAGATCCGGCAGACCGTCGGCGACGACGCCTTCTTCGCCATCATCAAGGGCTGGGCGGCCACTCACCGCCATGGGAACGCGGACACCGCCGACTTCACGGCGTACGTCGAGAAGAAGGCGCCGCACAAGGACTTCCGCACGATCTGGCGGGACTGGCTGTACGGGGACGGGAAGCCGGGGCACGAGTAGGCCCGCGGCGACAGGGTTCAGTTCAGCTCCTTGCGCAGCACGGCGCAGGGGCGGCCCTTCTGCCGGTCCGGGCGGCGGGTGATGGTCTCGTAGCCGAGGACCGTCCAGAAGGCGAAAGCCCTGGGGTTGTTCTCCAGCACCGCGAGGCGTACGGCGGTACGGCCCGCGGCGCGGAAACGGTCCTCGACGAGGGACACCAGCTGTCGGCCGTATCCCTGCCGGTGCATGTCCGCGTCCACCATCAGCAGGCCGATCCACGGGTCCGGGTCGGCCGGGTCGGGGTGGTGGGCCAGGGTGATGGCGACTCCCACGAGGCGTCCGCTGCTGCGGGCGAGCAGGACCTCCACGTCCGGGTTCACCAGCTCCCCGGCCAGCTCGGTCGCCACCTGCTGCGGGGTGATGCCGTCCGGGTCCGGGAAGTCGCCGCTGAGGGCGTTGAATTCGCGGTTGGAGGCGTACAGAGCGGTGAGTTCGGTGAGCAGCGGGGCCGGGATGTCGTGGTCGGGGGTGAGGGGCAGCGGTTCGAGGATCACGTGCGCAATCTACGGGGTGTCCTGCGTGGTGGCGCGTGGCGAAACCGAGCCCCCGGCCGCACGGCCGGGGGCTCCGGTCAAGGTGTCAGGGCGCGGGCGTCGCTCAGACGTTGACGCCGAAGTCCTGGGCAATGCCGACCAGACCCGAGGCGTAGCCCTGGCCGACCGCGCGGAACTTCCACTCCGCGCCGTTGCGGTACAGCTCGCCGAAGACCATGGCCGTCTCCGTGGCCGCGTCCTCCGACAGGTCGTAGCGGGCGATCTCGGCGCCGCCGGCCTGGTTGACGATGCGGATGTACGCGTTGCGGACCTGGCCGAAGTTCTGCGAGCGGGTCTCCGCGTCGTAGATGGAGACCGGGAAGACGATCTTGTCGATGTCGGCCGGGAGCGCCGCCAGGTTGACGTTGATCGCCTCGTCGTCGCCCTCGCCCTCGCCCGTGCGGTTGTCGCCCGTGTGGACGATCGAGTTGTCCGGAGTCTGCTTGTTGTTGAAGAAGACGAAGTGGGCGTCCGAGTAGACCTTGCCCTGGGTGTTGACCGCGATCGCGGAGGCGTCGAGGTCGAAGTCCGTGCCGGTGGTGGTGCGGACGTCCCAGCCGAGGCCCACGGTGACGGCGGTCAGGCCCGGAGCCTCCTTGGTGAGCGAGACGTTGCCACCCTTGGACAGGCTTACAGCCATTGTTGGGAGTCCCTTCCCTCGTTCGCGTACGCGGTGCGCGGTACCTATGGGCTTCGTACGGGCACGAAGCTACAGCTACCCCTCATAACGCCAAGGGGGGTCTTCGTGGTTCCGCATCTCTTTACTTTCTTTACCCGGAATCTTCTGAAGGCCGGCGGCCTGGATATTCACGTGACGCGGACCGGACGGCCGGGCGACCATGGAGGCATGTCCGGTCCCTACATCGTCCGCGGCTCCGTCTCGCTTCCCGAGGCCGAGCTCAACTGGCGTTTCTCACGCTCCTCGGGGCCCGGCGGACAGCACGTCAACACCAGTGACACCCAGGTGGAGCTGCGCTTCGACCTCGCCAGGACCGAGGCGCTGCCCGAGGTGTGGAAGCAGAGGGCCCTGGAGCGGCTGGCGGGGCGGCTGGTCGACGGGGTCGTGACCGTCCGCGCCTCCGAGCACCGTTCCCAGTGGCGCAACCGCGAGGCCGCCGCCGTACGCCTCGCCTCCCTGCTCGCCGAGGCCACGGCACCGCCGCCGAGGCCCCGGAAGCCGACGCGCATCCCCCGGGGGATCAACGAGCGCCGGCTGCGCGAGAAGAAGCAGCGCGCCGAGACCAAGCGGGGCCGGTCGGGGCGGGACTGGGGTTAGCGGTGCCGCCGGGTTGCGAGTGAGCGGGGGCCTGAATGCCGTCACGGGGCTTCGTCCCGAATGCCGGGGGAGCGTCCGCCGTAGGGCCTTGTGCGGTTGCGTCCGTGCGGGGCGTGTGTGGCCGGTCGCGCCCAAGCGGCGGAGCCGCACAATGACCGCAGCCCCGCGCCCCTGAAGGGGCCCGATTTTCCCGCGCGCTTAAAGGGCGCAATTCCCCGCGCCCATGACCGCCCCTGCAAAGCCTGTTTACCGGCCCCTCACCCCAAATGCCGGTACCGCCCCCGGAAGTACAGCAGCGGACCCCCGTCCGCGCTCGGTACGTGGGCCGTCAGTACACGGCCGATGACGAGGGTGTGGTCTCCGGCGGGGACGCGTTGTTCCGTGCGGCACTCCAGGGTTGCCAGGGCGCCGCGGACCAGAGGGGCTCCGCTGGCCTCGCCGTGGACGTAGGGGATGTCCTCGAACAGGAGCCGGTCGCTGATGCGGCCCTTCATCGCGAACCGGCCCGCGATGTGCCGTTGGCTCTCCGAGAGCACCGAGACGGCCCACAGCGGCTGCTCGGCGAGCAGGTCGTCCATGCGAGCGCCCTCACGCAGGCTGACCAGGACCAGCGGCGGGTCCAGGGACACCGACATGAAGGCGGTGGCCGTCATGCCGACGTCCTCGCCGCCCGGCCCCTCGGGGTCCAGCGCGGGCTCGTGCGCGGTCACCAGGACCACACCCGCGGCCAGCCGGGACATGGCGGCGCGGAACTCGTCGTTGCTCACCCCCTCAGGATGCCCGGAGGCGGGCGGGACGGCGGGCGCGGACGGGACAGCGGGAGTCTTCAGCACGCAAGCACGCTATTCTCCGCCTCCCGGCCCCCACATCGGCCCCCGGCCCGAACCGCGACCTAGGACCAGGGGCGGATGCCGGGCGATGCGTACGGTCACAGATTCTGCACGGGGTCACTGAATGCGCTCGGTAAAAGCACAGCGAAAACACCGAACCTCTGCTCAATTGTTCAGGTTTTTCTGTGACTTGAGTCACAAGAGCCGCATTTTGTTGACCCTGTGTACCTAGTGGGCAGCGCGCTGTGATTCAGTGGCGGGGATGCTGCACGACGCTACATCCGGAGTACGCCGAGTAGCACACCGAGGAAAACCAAGAGAACCGCGGTGGTACGCCGGCGCGACCCTGGAGTTGCTGCGAGACCTCGAGGGGAGGGCGAATGGAGACCGAGTCGGAGCCGTATGTCCGTCTTGCGACCCTGCGGCAGTTGCACCAGGTGATGGCGGACATGAACACCGCCCGCAGCCTGGCGGACACGCTGCAGACCGTTGCCGACGGCATCGTCAACGGCCTCGGCTACGAGCTGGCGGCCGTCAACCTCGTACGCCCGGACGGCGACCTCGTCGTCGCCGCGCTCGCCGGCAATTCCGCCGCCGAGGCGCTGATCACCGGCCGCGTCGGCTCCCGCGCCTCCTGGGAGCGCAGGCTGAACATGGGCGAGGCCTGGGGCGACCTGCGGTTCATATCGCACACCGAGGGCTGGATCCTCGACGAGGACGATGTGCCGCAGTGGTACACCGACGGCCCCGAGCCCCGCTTCGACGACGAGTGGCACCCCTCCGACCGCCTCTTCGCACCCATGTACACGCCCGGCGTCCAGGGCGGCGCCTGCGGTGAACTCATCGGGGTCATCTCCGTGGACCGGCCGCGCAACGGGCGGCGGCCCGGCGCCTGGGGACGCGAGGCGCTCCAGATGTACGCCTTCCAGGCCGCCATCGCCATCAGCAACGCCCGTCTGAGGGCCAACATGCAGCGGGCCCTCGTCCGGCTGGAGCGGGAGCAGCAGGCCCTGCGCGCCAGCGAGGAGTCCTTCCGGCAGGCCTTCGAGTACGCCCCCTCCGGCATGGCCATCGCCGAGATGGGCGGCGACCAGCACGGGCGGATCCTGCGCACCAACGACGCACTGTGCCGCCTGCTGGGCCGGCCCGCCTCCGCCATGCGCCGCTACTCGTTCTCCGACCTCGTCCACCCCGAGGACATCGGCACGCTCCTGCGGACCTCCGCCGAGGGCGGCCGGGCCGAACTGAGGCTCGGACGCCGGGACGGCACGTACGTCTGGGTGTCCCTGCGCAACTCCGTCGTCGCCGACGCCGCCGACGGGCCCCGTTTCCTGCTCACCCACGTCGAGGACATCGAGGAGCGCAAGCGCCGCGAGCTGCAGCTCGCCCACCGGGCCTCGCACGACTCGCTGACCGGTCTGCCCAACTCGGCCGAGCTGCGATCCCGGCTCTCCGCCCGTCTGTGCCAGCGCCCGCAGTCCCTGCCGGCGGGGGCGGCCGAGTCCCTGGACACGGCCTACGGGGGGTACGGGGCCGACCACCCGGCGGCGCTCGACGGGGCCGGGCACGCCTTCGACTTCCACGCCGGTCCGGGGCCGTACGACGCCTTCGACCACCATGTGCACACGGTCGCCCCCGACAGCGGCATCGACGACGGCACCAAGGGGCTCGCGGTGCTCTTCTGCGACCTCGACGGGTTCAAGTCGATCAACGACCGGTTCGGGCACAACGCTGGTGACGCCGTCCTCATCGAGGTCGCCCGACGGCTCAGCCGTGGTGTGCGGGACGGGGACACCGTCGCCCGGCTCGGCGGCGACGAGTTCGTCGTCCTCGCCGACGGGCTCGGCAAGGCCGACGCCCAGGACCTCGCGGTACGCCTGCGCAACGAGATCATCCAGCCGATCCGGGTCGACGGCCGCGCCATGCGGGTCGGCGCCAGTTTCGGTATCGGCTGGGCCCATTGCGGCATGACGGCGGACGAAGTGTTGAAATCCGCTGACGAGCGGATGTACGTGGAGAAACGTTCTCGTCCCAAACAGCACCGACGCGCGGGGTAAAGCCCAGGTCAACGTGTGGGTGATGGGAAGAACACCCGTTTGAGGCCCCGGGAACGGGTAGGCTCGCCATTCAGCCACATACACATCTGGACCCGCACCTGCTGAGGAGTACCTAGGGATGACGCCCGGCAACAACGGCGCGAGCACGCCCGAGGACGACGACCCGTTCGGCTACCTCTACGCCGACGGTCAGGCCAACGGCGCACAGCCGCCCACCGGCGGTTACGGCTACCCGGGCTCCGTCAACAGAGTGCGCTCGGTCGGCCAGCGCCAGTACGGCCAGCCGCAGGCCCAGACGGCCGCCTACGGCCAGGTGCCGCCGCAGCAGCAACAGGGGTACGGCCAGACCGCCCCCTACGGCCAGCCGAACGCGCACTACGCCGCGCCGGAGACGGTGCCCGGCGGCGCCTCGACGACCCGGCAGACGCCGGTGGGCGCGGGCGGCGGCGGCCGCGGCAGGGGTCCCAACACCAAGGGCCTGCTGATCGGTGCGATCGCCGTGGTCGCCGCGGTCGTGATCGGCATCGGCGTCGCCATGATCGGCGGCGACTCGGGTGACAACAAGGGTGGCAACCAGGCGGGTTCCAGCCCCTCGGCCGGCCACAGCGCGTCGCCGAGCCAGTCCGCCGGCCAGCAGTCGTCGGACGACGGCAAGCTGCCGACGATCGACGCGAAGGCGCTGCGCCTGGAGGGCGGCGCCACCACCGCGTCCGACGTCAAGGGCGCCCAGGCCGACGGCGGCGTCTACGTGGCGGGCTTCAACGCCGTCGGCGCCGCCGTGACCTGGAGCGTGAACGTCCCCGCGACCGGCCAGTACACGCTGCACACCGGCTACGGCGTCCCCGGCGTCGACGCCACCGCCACCCTCAGCATCAACGGCACCCCGCAGACGAGTCCGCTCAAGCTGAAGAACTGGGCGCAGGCACCGCAGGGCGACTGGGAGAAGGGCTGGACGAAGACGTACAACTACATCCAGCTCAACAAGGGCACCAACACGATCAGGATCTCCTGCGAGCAGGGGAACCAGTGCAACGCCTACCTCGACCAGCTGTGGCTGACGAAGGGCTGGTCCAACTAGCCGGTGCCCGGCGGCCTCACGCCGCCGTGGCCTCGCCCGTGACCGCCACCTGCCCCAGCAGTTCCTCGTAGGTACGGCGGTCGAACTCGCCTGCCGCCGGGGCCAGTACGGTCGCCGCGGACAGGGCCACGGCCCGGGCCAGGCGCTGTGGCCACGGCAGGTGTTCCACCAGGCCCGACAGCAGGCCCGCGACCGCCGAGTCGCCCGCGCCCGTCGGGTTGCCGGGGATCCGACGCGGCGGCACAGCCCGCCAGCGGCCCTCCGCGTTCACGGCGAGCAGACCCTCCGCGCCCAGCGAGGCGACCACCGTGTGCGCCCCGCGCCGCCGGGCGTCCCGGGTGGCCTGCAACGGCTCGTGGGAGCCGGTGAGTTCGGCCAGTTCGTCGGCGTTCGGCTTGACGATGTCCGGGCGGGCGGCGACCCCGCGGCGCAGCGGCTCGCCACTGGTGTCGAGCAGCACGGGCACACCCGCCGCACGGGCGGTACGCACCAGCAGGGCGTACGCCCCCACCGGCACCCCCGGCGGCAGGCTGCCGCACAGGGCCACCGCCGCGGCCGAGCGCACGAGGTTCGCGTACGCACCCAGGAAGGCCGACCACTCCGCGGGCGTGATCGTCGGGCCCGGCTCGTTGAGCTGAGTGGTGTCGCCGGTCGTCTCGTCGGCCACGGCGATCGTGCGCCGGGTGGCGCCCCCGACCGGGACGAGCGCGTCCACGACACCGGGCGTGCGCGCGAGCTGGTCCTGGAGGGAGCTGCCCGTCGCACCGCCCACGAAGCCTGTGGCGGTCACCTCGTGCCCGAGCGCGGCGAGCACCCGGGCCACGTTCACCCCCTTGCCGCCGGGCCGTTCGGTCACCTCGGTCACCCGGTGCGAGGTGTGCGGCCTCACCGCCCGTACGCGATAGGTGATGTCGAGAGCGGTGTTCAGCGTGACCGTCAGGATCACCTGGGACCTCCCTCGAATGTCGTGACGGCGCCGTCCATGAGTCAGGGATTCCAGACTGCGCTTGCCGTCGGCGGTTGCGGAGGCTCGATCATGCCAAATGAGTCGGCGGTCGGCCCAGTCCCCCGGGCGACCGCCTCATGCCAACATGCGGATGAATCATCCCAGTTGGGGATCGACCACCCACTCCCCGCGGCGCATCACGCCCTTGAGGCCGAACTCCGCGTCCAGCAGCACCAGGTCGGCGTCCTTGCCGGGCTCCAGGGAGCCCACCCGGTCGTAGACGCCCAGCAGCTTCGCCGGGTTGGCCGAAATGGCCGCGACGACGTCCTCCACCGGCAGCCGGTCGACCGTGACCGCGCGCCGGAACGCGCGGTCCAGGGTGAGCGTCGAGCCCGCGATCGAGCCGCCCTCCACCAGACGGGCCACGCCCTCGCTGACCTCGACCTCCAGCGGGCCGAGCGCATACCGCCCGTCGCCGAACCCGGCCGCGTCCATCGCGTCCGTGATGAACGCGACCCGTCCCGCGCCCGCGTGATGGAACGCCAGCTGCAGCGCGGCCGGGTGCAGATGCGTGCCGTCGTCGATCAGCTCGACCGTGATCCGCTCGTCCTCCAGGAGCGCGGCGATGGGGCCGGGGGTGCGGTGGCCGAGTTGCGGCATCGCGTTGAAGAGATGCGTCGCGACCGTGGCGCCCGCGTCGATCGCCTCCACCGTCTGCTCGTACGTGGCGTCCGTGTGCCCGATCGCCGCGATCACACCGTGCTCGGCGAGCAGCCGCACGGAGTCGATGCCGCCGGGCAGTTCGGTGGCGAGCGTGACCATCCTCGCCCGGCCGCGGGCCGCGTCGATCAGCTTGCGGACCTCCGCAGGATCCGGGTCGCGCAGCAGCTCCTCGGAGTGCGCGCCCTTGCGGCACGGTGAGATGAACGGCCCCTCGAAGTGGATGCCGGCGATATCGCCCTGCTCGGCCAGCTCGGACAGCAGCCCGGCCTGCTGGACGAGGAAGTCCATGTCGTCGGTGACGGTCGAGGCGACGAGGGTGGTGGTGCCGTGCAGCCGGTGGGTGCGGATGGCCGTCAGGACGTCGTCGACCGGGCCGGAGAAGGACGCGCCGCCGCCGCCGTGGTTGTGGATGTCGACGAAGCCGGGGACCAGCCAGTGATCCCGTACGTCGATGATCTCCGCGTTCACGGGGGCCTCCCCCAGGCCTCCGACAGGCTCCGGCCCGGGGGGACCCCCATCGGCGATCCGCGTGCCCTCCACGACGACGCGGCCGTCGGTCACGATCCCGGTGGGAAGCACCACCCGGGCACCGGCGAGAACCTTGCTAGTGGCCATCAGGTGGTTACCTCCGAACGGTCAGTGGTTTCGAGGAGATCCCAGGCGAGGAGCCCCGCGCCCAGGCATCCTGCGGTGTCCCCCAGCGCCGCGGGGACCATCGAGGGGAGCTTCTGGAAGGTGACGCGCCGCCTGACGGCGTCCCGCAGCGGTGTGAACAACGTTTCCCCCGCCTCGGCGAGCCCGCCACCGATGATGAGCGTGCGCGGGTCCAGCAGGGTGAGTGCGGTGACCAGGCCGTCGGCGAGTGCGTCCACGGCGTCCTGCCAGACCCGGACGGCGTTCGGTTCCCCGGACGCGACGGCCTTTGCGCAGTCCGCCGCGTCCGCTCCCGGATCACCGGACGCCTCGGCCCAGGCCTCGCTGACGGCGGCGGCGGACGCGTACCGCTCCAGACAGCCGTACTGACCGCACGGACAGGGCGTCCCGCCGGGGCGTACGACGATATGGCCGATCTCACCCGCGAAGCCATGGGCACCGGCCTCCACCCGGCCGCCGATGCCGATGGCGCCCGCGATGCCGGTGCCGAGGGGCACGAACAGGAAGCGGTCCGCTCCCTTGCCGGCGCCGATGCGGCCCTCGGCGAGCCCGCCGGTGCGCACGTCGTGCCCGAGCGCGACGGGCACGCCGTCGAGGCGGCGGCTGAGCAGATCGCGCAGGGGCACGTCGCGCCAGCCGAGGTTCGCCGAATAGGCCGCCACACCTCGTTCGGCGTCGACGATGCCCGGCACGGCGACGCCGGCGGCGGCCGCGGACACGCCGAAATGCTGCTCGCCGTGGGCGCGCAGCTCGGCGGCAAAACCGAGGATCGACTCCACCACGGCGTCGGGCCCGCGCTCGCGCCCGGTCGCCCGGCGCGCCTGGTGCAAGAGCTCGCCCCCCGCCCCTACCAGGGCGGCCTTCATCCCGGTGCCGCCCACGTCGAGGGCGATGACATGTCTCACGGAGGACAGTGTGGCCCGCAGACCGGGAAGAGGTCTAGTCCACTACGTGGTGTAGACCTTATGGTTGCAGTATCAAATAGCGAGACAGCAGGGTTGGGGCTGAAACGGTGCAGCGGCACGGAACGCGTGGGACGACGTGGAGGAAGGGCCGGAGGGGCCTGATCGCGGGGGTGTCCGTGCTGGGCATGACGGCGGCCGTGGCGGGCTGCGGAGGCTCGGCAGGCTCCGGAGACGTGACGCTGCGGCTGGTGGCCGCGGACTACGGGGACTCCTCGGCGAACAGCTCCAAGAAATACTGGGACAAGCTGGTCCAGGACTTCGAGGCGGAGCACTCCGGGATCAAGGTCGAGGTCAGCGTCTACTCCTGGAACGACGTGGACCGCAAGGTCAAGGAGATGGTGGCCGCGGGCGACGCGCCCGACATGGCGCAGATCGGGGCGTACGCGGACTACGCGGCGGCGGACAAGCTGTACCGGGCCGACGAGGTGCTCTCGATCCCCGTCCAGGCGGACTTCGCCTCGGAGCTGAGCGACGCGGGCAAGGTGAACCGGACGCAGTACGGCATGCCGTTCGCGGCGTCCACACGGCTGCTCTTCTACAACAAGACGCTGTTCTCCCAGGCCGGAATCACCCCGCCGACGAGTTGGAGCGAACTGGCGCAGGACGCACAGGCGCTGAAGTCCAAGGGGGTGAAGTACCCGTACGCGCTGCCGCTGGGGCCGGAGGAGGCGCAGGCGGAGACGATGCAGTGGCTGCTCAGCGGCGGTGACGGCTATCTGGACGGCTTCGGCGCCTACGACATCGACTCCACGCAGAACGTGTCGACCTTCACCTGGCTGAAGGACCAGCTGGTGGGCAAGGGGCTGACGGGCCCGGTGGCACCGGCGCAGCTGAACCGCGCCGATGCCTTCGCCGCCTTCACGCGCGGCGAGGTCGGCATGCTGAACGGCCACCCCTCCCTGATGAAGATGGCCGGCGCGAAGGGCGTGAAGTTCGGCATGGTGCCGATGCCCGGGATCAACGGCCGTCCGAAGTCCACGATGGGCGTGGCGGACTGGATGATGGCCTTCAGGCAGAACGGTCACAAGGACCAGATCCGCGATTTCCTCGACTACGTGTACGACGAGAAGAACGTCCTGGCGTTCTCGCGCGAGTACGACCTGCTTCCGGTGACGAACTCGGCGCAGGAGACGATGTCGACGTCGCCCCGGGACGCGGCCCTGGAACCCTTCCTGAATCAGCTGCCGACCTCGGAGCTGTACCCCGTCGGCAAGACGTCCTGGGCGAGCGTCAGCGCGGACATCAAGCAGCAGATAGGCAAGGCCGTCGGCGCGGACGGCAGCCCCGCGGCGATCCTGGGCCGGCTGCAGCACTCGGCGGTGACGGCGGACAACGCGGCCCGGTAGCCGGGAACGTGCGGGTGGAGGGGCCGGGAGTGTCGGCCCCTCCGGTTACCGTTCCCCCATGGAAGAGCTCGACCCCCGCGAAAAGGCCATCCTCGCCCTGGAGGGGCGCAGTTTCTCCGGGCCGGGGGCCAAGGAGCGTGCCATACGGGAGCAGCTCGGCCTCGCCCCCGTGCGCTACTACCAGCTGCTCAACGCCCTCCTCGACGACCCGAGGGCCCTCGCCCACGCCCCGGTCACCGTCAACCGCCTCCGCCGCATCCGCGACTCCCGCCGCACGGAACGCTGAGCACACCACGCCACGCTGCGGGACCGCCGCCACCGGCCGGGAAACCGCCCGGCGAGCGGCTGCTCCGAAGAACGAAGCGCCCGGGCCATGGGTCGGGTGTGTGCGTCGGGCGGGGCTCGTGGATGGCTGCGTGGGGGAGGTGTGTGTCGGGCGGGGCCCGAGGATGGTCGGCGGGGGGAAGGTTCGTACAGGGCGGGACCCGTCGGCTGCGCGGCGTGGGGTGTGTCGGCCGGGGCTGTGGATGGCTGCGCGGCGTGGGGCGTGTGGGGCGGGGCCCGCCGCGGAAGGTGTGGTTGGCCGGGGTCCGTCGGTGGGGCGCGGTGGGTGGGCGCATGGCGGAGCCGCATGCCGGGCGGACCGTTCGTGAGCCGGGTGCCGGGCCGGGCGGGACGCGCTCGGCGCGCGCCCGTGAGCCATGGGTGCGCCCACCCCCGCGCGGATAGGGTCGACCCATGGGCAGCCACACGGACTCCTTGCCGACGCCCGCGACCCCGGCCGGGCGCGACGGTCTCGACGCCATCCTCGCCCGGCCCGACCGGGCCGTCCTCGCGTTCGACTTCGACGGAACGCTCGCCCCGATCGTCCCCGACCCCGACCAGGCCCGCGCCCACCCCGACGCGGTCCCCGCCCTGGCGGCCCTCGCCCCGAAGGTCGCCTCGATCGCGGTCGTCACCGGCCGCCCCGCCGGCGTCGCCGTTCGCTACGGCGGCTTCGCAGGCGTCTCCGGGCTCGACCACCTCGTCGTCCTCGGCCATTACGGCGCCGAACGCTGGGACGCCCGCACCGGCACCGTCACCGCCCCCTCCCCGCACCCCGGCGTCGCCGCCGTCCGCGCCGAACTCCCCGGCCTCCTCGACGAGGTCGGCGCCTGGCGCGGCACATGGATCGAGGAGAAAGGGCGCGCCGTGGCCGTGCACACCCGCCGCGCCGAGGACCCCCAGGCCGCCTTCGAGGGCCTGCGCGAACCCCTCGCCGACCTCGCCAAGCGCCACGGCCTGATCGTCGAACCCGGCCGTCTGGTCCTGGAACTGCGCCCGCCGGGCATGGACAAGGGCGTGGCCCTGCTGAAGTACGTCCGCGAGACCGGTGCCGAAGCGGTCATGTACGCCGGCGACGACCTCGGCGACCTCCCCGCCTTCGCCGCCGTCGACAAACTCCGCTCCGACGGCACCCCCGGCCTCCTCGTCTGCAGCGGCAGCGACGAGGTCATCGAACTGGCGGAACGAGCGGACCTGGTGGTCGACGGCCCGAAAGGGGTCGTACACCTCCTGAGGTCATTGGCCCACCGGCTGGCGTAAACGCGCCCCGTCAGGGGGCGGGGCCGTGTCGATGTGCGGCTCCGCCGCGATGGGGGTCCCCCTGTTCGAGCGAAGCCGGGAACTTGGGGGGAGCGAAAACCCCCACCGGCCCGCAGCCGAAAAACAACGCTCTCAATCCTCAAGCGCAGCCAACTGATCCAAAAACCACTGAGCAGGAGGAAGCGCCGTGGCCTGCGCGGCCAGCGCCTTCGCCCGTGCGGCCCGTTCCCCCGCCGGCATCGACAGCGCCTCGTGCAACGCCCGAGCCGTGCCCCCGATGTCGTACGGGTTCACCGTCACGGCATCCTCGGCCAGCTCCTCGTACGCCCCGGCCTCCCGGGACAGCACCAGCGCGCAGCCCTCGTCGGAGAGCACCGGGACCTCCTTGGCGACCAGGTTCATACCGTCCCGGATGGGGTTCACGAGGGCCACGTCCGCCAGCCGGTACGCGGCCAGCGAGCGCGCGAAATCGTCCTTCACATGCATCTCCACCGGGGTCCACCCCGGCGTGCCGTAGCGGGAGTTGATCTCCGCCGCCACCCGCTGGACCTCGGCCGTGTACTCGCGGTAAACGGCCAGGTCCTGGCGGGACGGGTACGCGAACGCGACATGGACGACCCGTTCGCGCCACTCCGGACGCGACTCCAGCAGCTCCTCGTACGCCAGCAGGCCCCGCACGATGTTCTTGGACAGTTCCGTGCGGTCCACGCGCACGATCGTCTTGCGGGGTGTGCCGTCGGGCGCCGAGCCGATCTGCTCGCGCAGTACGGCCATCCGCTCGTCCACGTCCGGCTGGTGCGCCCGCCTGCGCAGGAAGTCCGCGTCCGCGCCCAGCCCGTGGACTCCGATGCGCGTGCCCGAGGGGATGCCGGGGCCGAGGACGGCGTGACAGCAGTCCGTGAACGCGTCCGCCCACCGCTGGGTGAGGAACGCCGCCCGGTCAGCGCCCAGGATTCCGCCGAGGACCTGCGCGGCGATGTCGTCCGGGAGAAGACGGAAGTACTCCGGCGGCGCCCACGGCGTGTGCGAGAAGTGGCCGATCCTGAGGTCGGGCCGCAGGCTGCGAAGCATCCGGGGGGTCAGGGTGAGGTGGTAGTCCTGGATCAGGACCGCCGCGCCCTCGGCCGCCTCCTGGGCCAGCGCCTCGGCGAACGCCCGGTTGTACGCCTCGTACGAGGCCCACTGCCGCCGGAACTCCTTGTCGAAGACCGGCTCCAGCGGCGTCTGGTACAGCATGTGGTGCACGAACCAGAGCACCGAGTTCGCGATGCCGTTGTACGCGTCCGCGTACACCTGCGGGTCGATGGGGAGCATCCGTACGCGCTGACCGCCGGTGTCGGCCGGATCGAGGGCGCCCCCCGTCCGGCGTACGGCCTCGCGGTCACCGTCGTTCAGGGCCGAGCAGACCCACACCGCGTCCGCGTCCGGGCCGATCGCCGACAGGCCCGACACGAGGCCGCCCCCGCCGCGCTTGGAGGTGAGCGCCCCGGTCTCGTCCAGCGTGTACGAGACCGGGCCGCGGTTGGAGGCGACGAGAATCCGGGCCCTGTGCGAAGCGACTTGCGTGGAAGCCATGCCACGAAACTTAGCCCGAGCCGAAAACGCTCAAACGTGCGGTTCGGCCGTATGCGGAACCGTATACAACCATCACGCTCGCGGAGGAGAGCCCGGGGAAAGTCTCAGGCAGCCTTCTGTTCCACGTACTCCTCGATCTCCACCATCGGGGGCCTCTCCTCCGTGTCCACCGAGTACGTCCGTGGCTCGAAACCCTCCTTGCCCCGTTCGAACTGGGTGAGGGACGGCCGGATCAGATGGCCGCGGGCCAGGCGGAGCTGTGCGGTGCGGTAGATCGCGGCGGCCATGCGTCCCAGTGCCTGGCCGTCCTGGTGGCGGTGCTTGCGCACGCCCACGTCGACCTGGGCGAGGGCGTCCAGGCCCACCAGGTGCAGGGCGTCGACCAGCATGCCCAGCTCCACCCCGTACCCGACCGGGAACGGGAGCTGTTCCAGCAGGGAGCGGCGGGCCGCGTACTCGCCGCCCAGCGGCTGTACGAAACCGGCCAGCTGAGGCCAGTGCATGTTCAGCAGCGGGCGGGCCATCAGTTCGGTGACGCGGCCGCCCTGGCCCGCCGCTCCGCCGAGTGGGCGGTCGTACATCGCCTTCACGAGGTCCACGCCCGGGTCGGTGAGCAGCGGGCCCACGATCCCGGAGACGAAGTCCGACGAGAACTCCTTCAGGTCCGCGTCGATGAAGCAGACGATGTCACCGCGGGTGACCAGCAGGGAGCGCCACAGCACCTCGCCCTTGCCGGGCACGGCCGGGATGCGCGGCAGGATCGTGTCGCGGTGCACCACCCGGGCGCCGGCTGCCGCCGCGACCTCGGACGTGCGGTCCGTCGAGCCGGAGTCCACGACGACGATCTCGTCGACAAGCGGAACCTGCTGCATGAGGTCGTGGCGGATGACGGCGACGATCTCGCCGACCGTCTCCTCCTCGTTGAGTGCGGGCAGCACGACGCTGACCGACGATCCCGAAAGGCGTTTCGCGGCCATGAGCTGGTGGAGCGGGCGATCGGTGACGGACCAGGACCGGGTGCTCAGCCAGCGCTCGACTTCTTCCAGCACGGTCTGCGGCTCCTCACTGTGTGATCCATCTCGCGGTTCGGACGACTATCTCAACTGTCCTGGCCTTCGGTTACAGTCTTGAACAACGCCGGTGACCATCGCATGTCGGGGGTCGCCGCGCCTCACACCAGTGAAACAACCTCATACAGCTCATCCAGAGGGGCAGAGGGAAACGGCCCGATGAAGCCCCGGCAACCCTCCAGTCGGTTCTCGTAGATCAGTGTTGATCGTCTCCGCGAGGCTCCCGGCTAGGGAAGGTGCCAAATCCGTCTCACGGCGAGATGCGTCGTGAGGAAGATGAGGAGAAAGGGCCTCGCCTGACATGGCTGTGCAGACAGTTGCAAGCACCACGAACCCCGTGAACCTCGGTCCCGCCGCGGCTCTGTCCTGCCGAGAGTGCGGCCACCGGGTGCCTCTCGGCCCGGTCTTCGCCTGCGAGGAGTGTTTCGGCCCGCTGGAGATCGCGTACGACTTCTCGGACTACGACACCGAGGAGCTGCGGAAGCGGATCGAGGCGGGTCCCGCGAACATCTGGCGGTACGCGCCGCTGCTGCCCGTCCCCGCGGACGTGGCCGACAAGCCGAATCTCAACCCGGGCTGGACCAAGCTCGTCAAGGCCGACAACCTGGCGCGCGAGCTGGGCGTGACCGGCGGGTTGTATGTGAAGGACGACTCCGGTAACCCGACGCACTCCTTCAAGGACCGGGTCGTCGCCCAGGCGCTGGAGGCCGCTCGTGCCTTCGGATTCACCACTCTCTCCTGCTCCTCCACCGGCAACCTCGCGGGCGCGGTCGGCGCCGCGGCGGCCCGCGCCGGCTTCCGCTCCTGCGTCTTCATTCCGCACGACCTGGAGCAGGGCAAGGTCGTCATGGCCGCGATCTACGGCGGCGACCTCGTCGGCATCCAGGGCAACTACGACGATGTGAACCGCTTCTGCTCCGAGCTGATCGGCGACCCGGCCGGCGAGGGCTGGGGCTTCGTCAACGTGAACCTGCGGCCGTACTACGCGGAGGGGTCGAAGACCCTGGCGTACGAGATCGCCGAGCAGCTCGGCTGGCAGCTGCCCGACCAGATCGTGGTCCCGATCGCCTCCGGCTCCCAGCTGACGAAGATCGACAAGGGTCTGCAGGAGCTGATCAAGCTCGGGCTCGTCGAGGACAAGCCGTACAAGATCTTCGGTGCCCAGGCCGAGGGCTGCTCGCCGGTGTCGGTCGCGTTCAAGGCGGGCCACGACGTCGTACGGCCGCAGAAGCCGGACACGATCGCCAAGTCGCTTGCGATCGGCAACCCGGCGGACGGACCGTACGTCCTCGACATCGCCCGCCGCACGGGCGGCGCCGTGGAGGATGTGACGGACGAGCAGATCGTCGACGCCATCAAGCTGCTGGCGCGGACCGAGGGCATCTTCGCGGAGACGGCCGGCGGTGTGACCGTCGGCGTCACGCGCAAGCTGATCGAGAACGGCGTCCTCGACCCGTCGAAGACGACGGTCGTCCTCAACACGGGCGACGGCCTCAAGACGCTGGACGCGGTGGCAGGCACGGGGCTGACCGCCACGATCCGTCCGAACCTCGACTCCTTCCGCGATGCGGGTCTTGCGTAGGCATTCCGCTGCAAGGGCAGTTCTGAAGCTGCGGGCCGGTGGGGGCTGGTCGCGCCCGCGCGGCGGAGCCGCATGCTGTCACGTCCCGCGCCCCCTCCAGGGGCGCTGTACTCGACCGGAGGTCACAACCCCATGAGCGTCACCGTCCGCATTCCCACCATCCTGCGCACCTACACCGGCGGCCGGGCCGAGGTGAGCGCCCAGGGCGCGACCCTCGGCGAGGTCATCGCCGACCTGGAGAAGAACCACACCGGCATCGCGGCCCGCGTCCTCGACGACCAGGGCCAGCTGCGCCGCTTCGTCAACGTCTACGTGAACGACGACGACGTCCGTTTCGAGCAGGGTCTCCAGACGGCGACGCCGGACGGCGCGGGAGTCTCCATCATCCCGGCGGTCGCGGGCGGCTGACGGTCCTTCACCCGCGTGATCATTACCCTCGGTAATGTCGAACACCGAGAGTTCACCGAATTGCCCTCTCCGTGAGAGAAACGGAGGGGGCAATTCTGCATGGTTGAGCGCGGTAGAGTTGGGGAACCTGCTCCCGGTCTCCCCGCCGGGCGCCCTGAGTTCCTGCCGCATGCCCGACAAGAAGTAGCCAAAGTGTGCAGGGCTTTTGAGCCATTCATTCCTTTTGCCGGGCCCGACTTGCCCTGAATTCGGGTGAATTCTTCGTACATTCCCGACCGGTGGCGCCCGGATTTCTCGTCCGATTGACCTGTTGCAGACGGCAGTTGGACAGATACATTCAGCCGCGGTCGACGCGTTCCGGCGCACGCCCCCAACCGTTGGGGGGTGAGGTCTGACCCGGATCCGCGAAGTGTG
This sequence comes from Streptomyces sp. NPDC001634, assembly GCF_040298185.1. Taxonomy (NCBI): domain Bacteria; kingdom Bacillati; phylum Actinomycetota; class Actinomycetes; order Kitasatosporales; family Streptomycetaceae; genus Streptomyces; species Streptomyces sp. NPDC001634. Next base: position 43,619 of record NZ_JBEOZU010000039.1, read on the forward strand.
GATCTGTGCAAGGGCCAGTAATAGGGGAGTTAGGCATGGCTCAGGGCACCGTCAAGTGGTTCAACGCGGAGAAGGGGTACGGCTTCATCGCGGTCGACGGTGGTGCGGATGTTTTCGTCCACTACAGCGCGATCCAGATGGACGGCTACCGCACCCTGGAAGAGGGCCAGCGGGTCGAGTTCGAGATCTCGCAGGGTCAGAAGGGGCCGCAGGCGGACATGGTTCGCCTGGCCGGCTGAAGTGCGCGCCGACGACTGAACTGTTCGACGTGTCGAGGGGCTCGTATCCCGTTCGGGGTGCGGGCCCCTCGGTCTGTCCGGGACCAGCGGGGACGGGTGGTGCGGCGGGCGCGCGGTGGCGCCTCCACCTGCGGATCATGCTCCCGTGTTCACCGCCCGATCCCCGGGAGCCGCTTGCTCCCACCCGCCACCCGACCGCCACCCCTCAACGAGCCCGCTTCGCGGGCGCGCCTTGCACTCGGGTGGGCCGAGTGCTAATCATTGGCGTTAGCACTCTGAAGGTGAGAGTGACAAAGAAGGACCGGGTCGGTGAGGCCGCGGACCGGGTGGGGCAAGGAACCACCGGCCGGGGCCGTCCGTCGCGGGCGCGGGCGCGGTCCGAAGTAATCACCCCCAGTCCTGGGAGGACCACTTCACATGGCCAAGATCATCGCGTTCGACGAGGAGGCGCGGCGCGGCCTCGAGCGCGGCATGAACCAGCTCGCGGACGCCGTGAAGGTGACGCTCGGCCCCAAGGGCCGCAACGTCGTCCTCGAGAAGAAGTGGGGCGCCCCCACGATCACCAACGACGGTGTCTCCATCGCCAAGGAGATCGAGCTCGAGGACCCGTACGAGAAGATCGGCGCCGAGCTGGTCAAGGAAGTCGCCAAGAAGACGGACGACGTCGCCGGTGACGGTACGACCACCGCTACCGTTCTCGCCCAGGCGCTGGTCCGCGAGGGCCTGCGCAACGTGGCCGCCGGTGCCAACCCGATGGCTCTGAAGCGCGGTATCGAGAAGGCCGTCGAGGCCGTCTCCGCCGCCCTGCTGGAGCAGGCGAAGGACGTCGAGACCAAGGAGCAGATCGCCTCCACGGCCTCCATCTCCGCCGCCGACACCCAGATCGGCGAGCTCATCGCCGAGGCCATGGACAAGGTCGGCAAGGAAGGCGTCATCACCGTCGAGGAGTCGCAGACCTTCGGTCTGGAGCTCGAGCTCACCGAGGGCATGCGCTTCGACAAGGGCTACATCTCGGCGTACTTCGCCACCGACATGGAGCGTATGGAGGCGTCCCTCGACGACCCGTACATCCTGATCGCCAACTCGAAGATCGGCTCCGTCAAGGACCTGCTCCCGCTCCTCGAGAAGGTCATGCAGTCGGGCAAGCCGCTGCTGATCATCGCCGAGGACGTCGAGGGCGAGGCCCTGTCGACCCTGGTCGTCAACAAGATCCGCGGCACCTTCAAGTCCGTCGCCGTCAAGGCCCCGGGCTTCGGTGACCGCCGCAAGGCCATGCTCGGCGACATCGCCATCCTCACGGGCGGCGAGGTCATCTCCGAGGAGGTCGGCCTCAAGCTGGAGAACGCGACCCTGGACCTCCTGGGCCGCGCCCGCAAGGTCGTCATCACCAAGGACGAGACCACCATCGTCGACGGCGCCGGCTCCGCCGACCAGGTCGCGGGCCGTGTGAACCAGATCCGCGCCGAGATCGAGAACAGCGACTCCGACTACGACCGCGAGAAGCTGCAGGAGCGCCTGGCGAAGCTCGCCGGCGGTGTCGCGGTCATCAAGGCCGGTGCCGCCACCGAGGTCGAGCTCAAGGAGCGCAAGCACCGCATCGAGGACGCCGTCCGCAACGCGAAGGCGGCCGTCGAGGAGGGCATCGTCGCCGGCGGTGGCGTGGCCCTGATCCAGGCCTCCCAGGTCTTCGAGAAGCTGGAGCTGAACGGCGACGAGGCCACCGGTGCCGCCGCCGTCAAGCTGGCGCTCGAGGCCCCGCTGAAGCAGATCGCCGTCAACGCCGGCCTCGAGGGCGGTGTCGTGGTGGAGAAGGTGCGCAACCTGACCCCGGGCCACGGCCTGAACGCCGCGACCGGCGAGTACGTCGACCTGGTCAAGGAAGGCATCATCGACCCGGCGAAGGTGACCCGTTCCGCGCTGCAGAACGCCGCCTCCATCGCCGCGCTGTTCCTCACCACCGAGGCCGTCATCGCCGACAAGCCGGAGAAGGCCGCCGCGCCCGCCGGTGGCGGCATGCCGGGCGGTGACATGGACTTCTGAGCCTGACCGAAGGCTCGGACGCAGTCCGCACACCGAGGGCGGCACTCCCTGGAAACAGGGGGTGCCGCCCTCGGGCGTGTCCGGGATCACAGGGCGGGGTGCCCGGGCGCGGAATGTCGTGGTCGGGCGGGCGGTTGACCCCTACGCGCCGTTCGATGCACGCGCACATACCGACTGGTCCATGTTCGATCCATGCCGAGGAGCTCCCCACGTGACCGTCACCGCCTCCGAGTCCGCCTCCCGCGCGGCCGAGATCCTCTCCCGCCCCATCGCACTCAACGGCCTGACCGTTCCCAACCGGATCGTCATGGCCCCGATGACCCGGATGTTCTCCCCGGGCGGCGTCCCCGGCGACGACGTGGTGTCGTACTACTCCCGCCGCGCGGCCGCCGGTGTGGGCCTGATCGTCACCGAGGGCACGTACGTGGGCCACGACTCGGCCGGTCAGAGCGACCGCGTCCCGCGGTTCCACGGTGAGGAGCAGCTCGCGGGCTGGGCGAAGGTCGCCGAGGCGGTGCACGCGGCGGGCGGCACGATCGTGCCGCAGCTGTGGCACATCGGCATGGTGCGCAGCTCCGGCCAGCCCCCGTACGCGGACGCACCGGCCGTCGGGCCGTCGGGCCTGCGCCTCGACGGCACCGAGGGCACGGGCAAGGCCATGACGCAGCAGGACCTCGACGACGTGATCGCGGCCTTCGCCGAGTCGGCCGCCGCGGCGGAGCGGATCGGCTTCGACGGCGTGGAACTGCACGGCGCACACGGCTACCTGATCGACCAGTTCCTGTGGGCGGGCACCAACCGCCGCACCGACGCCTACGGCGGCGACCCCGTGGCCCGCACGAAGTTCGCGGCGGAGATCGCGGCGGCCGTACGGGATTCGGTCTCGCCGGAGTTCCCCGTCATCTTCCGCTACTCGCAGTGGAAGCAGGACGCCTACGACGCCCGGCTCGCCGAGACCCCGGAGGAGCTGGAGGCGATCCTGACCCCGCTCGCCGCGGCCGGTGTGGACGCCTTCCATGCCTCCACGCGCCGTTACTGGCTGCCGGAGTTCGACGGCTCGGACCTCAACCTGGCGGGCTGGACGAAGAAGCTCACGGGCAAGCCGGCCATCACCGTCGGCTCGGTGGGCCTGGACGGCGACTTCCTGCGCGCGTTCAGTGGCGAGGGCGCGCCGGTCAGTGGCATCGACAACCTCCTGGACCGCCTGGAGTCGGAGGAGTTCGACCTGGTCGCCGTCGGCCGCGCGCTGCTCCAGGACCCCGAGTGGGCGACGAAGGTCCTCCAGGGCCGCTTGGACGAGCTGAAGCCGTACGATGCGGCCGCACTGAAGACGCTGAGCTGACCCTTTCTGTGGAGTTCCCCGCGCCCCCGCCGAGGGCGCGGGGAACTGCGCGGCCGGCCACAACGAACCCGCAGCAGGGTTCAGACCCTCCACCCATTCCTTGAAAAGAGGGCTCGGAGCTCGGCGCCCGAAGCTCAAGTCCCGGATCAGGCAGCGCCCTTCACGCCCGCTACGAAATGGGCCGCCTCCTGTCTCACACACGGCTTTGTTGGGACGCCGTATCCGGCCAGGTTAGGCGCGGGGCATACACGCTGTGTGGCGTATCGGAGACTCAGCGTGGAGGTAGGGAAGGTGCGGTCAACCGAAGAGGTCGTCGAGGCGTTGCGGGTCGCTCTGGAAAGGGTCGGCATCGTCCTGCCGTCCCTGTGCGTCGACCCGGTCACCGGCGCGGGCGCCGAGTCGTTCGCTCTGGTGGAGCTGGGGCGCTGCAACGTACAGACGGCCGAGCGGCTGACGGACGTCCTGCGCTCGATGCCGGTGGGCGAGGAGCTGCGGGCGCGGGTGCGGCAGCTCAACCGGGAGCGGCGGCTGCCTTGACTGCTCCCCTCCCTAAGGGAGCGCTTCAAGGCCGGGGAGTTCGTCGTTGTCTGATCACCATCGCCTGCCAGAACGCGAGGAGCAGCAGCGTGCCGGTTTCGGCAAGGAGGCTGAGCAGGGCCTCTGGGGCGGGCAGCAGCCCCTTTTCGGTGAATCCGAAGACGCCTACGGTGCGCGAGGCGGTGAAGCCGGCGAGGGCGCCGAGCGCCACACCGGCCGCGGCGAACCTCAGCAGGAGGGGCATCCCGATCAGTACCAGCGCGGCGACCGCGAAGGAGACGCTCGCCTGGAGCAGGAACAGGGGGCCGACGATGGGCAGGAAACGGTACTCGTCGAGGTAGAGCTGGGCGTGGATGTATCCGCTCGCGGCGAGCGTGGCGGCGATCGCCGAACGCACGGCCGGGGCGAGGAGTCTTCCGGTGCTCATGCCAGCCTCTCGTCCTTGACCGCCAGCTCCCGGTCGCCCTGCCGGTAGCCCACGGTGCGGATGCCGAGTGCGTCCTTGAGCTGTCGGGCGGGCACGACCTGCGGAGTCGGGGCGGGGGCCCGGCCCGGCTTCGGCAGCGGGTAGGCGGTGGTGGTGGCCGAGTGGAAGGTGATGTTGCCCTCTGTCTTGGTGAACAGTTGATGGACGTGCCCGTTGAGACAGGTCACCGACGAGAAACGGCGCAGAAGCGCGAGGACCTTCAGCGCATCGTCCGTACTCCAGCCCCACTTCGGGTACATGGCGAACAGCGGGATGTGGCTGAAGACCACGAGGGGAGTGTCCGACGGCAGCCCCGCCACGTCCTTGCGGACGAAGTCGATCTGTTCGTTGCCGAGGTGGCCGAGCTTCTCCAGACTCAGGGTGTTGACCAGGGCGATGAAGTGCACGCCGTGGGTGTCGAAGCTGTACCAGCCGTCGCCGAGCGTGCCCTTGCCGAAGGTCTGCCGGTAGGCGCGGCCCGCATCGCCGATGGAGTCGTGCTCGCCCGGGACGGTGAAGACACGATCCGTCCGCAGACCGGTCATCATCTGCCTGACCTGGTCGAACTGCGCCCCCGTGGAAAGGTGGGTCAGGTCGCCGCTGTGCATGACGAAGTCGGGCCTGAACCCGAGCGAGTTGACCTGGTTGATCGCTTCGGTGAAGGAGCCGGCCACGTCCGTGTTCGCCGGGCCCTGGAAGCCGATGTGGCTGTCGGAGACCTGCACGAACCGCAGCGCACCGCTTTCCGCCGCGGCGGCCCCGACAGTCCCGGCGGCGGTGTCCCGGGAGTCGGCGATGTGGCTGATCACCTCTCCACTGGCCACGGTCAGCACCACGGCTCCGCCGAACCACCCGGCGTGCCGCAGGAGTTGTCGCCGGGTCATGTCGTACTCGCTCATCGGGTCACCTCCACGGTGGCGGTCATGAACGGATGGATGGTGCAGAGGTAGGAGTAGGTGCCGGGCTTGGTGAACGTGTAGCTGTAGGTGGCGTGGGTGTTCAGGGCGGCCGAGTGCAACGGGCCGCCTGGTCCGGCGCTGGTGACGGTGTGGGCGTCGGTGTCCTGGTTGCTCCAGGTCACCTTTGTGCCCGCCTTGATCTTCAGCGTGGCCGGGGAGAAGGCGAAGTTCTTGATCGCCACGGCGTCTCCGGCCACCGGCGCGGCGGGCGCGCCCGTGCTCGGGGAGCTCATGGGTCCGCTCATGCCCGGCATGGCCGAGGTGCCGGGAGCGGAGCCCGCCGTGTTCCCCGGCCCGGCGGCACCGGGCATCCCGGCCGTCCGGCTCTGACCCGGGCCAGGTGTGATGGCGCCAGCTGCGTCGGACGAGGAATGCGACGAGTGGCCGCACGCACTGAGCAGCCCCAGCGCGCCGACGGTGGCAACGGTGCCGACGGCCAGTCCGGCCGCAATGCGTGATCGCCGGCGCGGTCGATGAAAGTCCAGGGACATGATGTTCGTTCCTCACTGATCAGGCTCTTGTCTGGCTCCACGGGCGGTGCGCATCGGCGGTTCGGTTGATATACACCTTTTGCGAGATTTCTCCGCGCGTCACCGGTGCCGCACAGTGCCTCACTGTGTGTAATACGACAAAACGGTGAATATGAGCGATGATCGTCTTATGCCATGGAGTTCCCGAAAGCGTGGTCCAACGGCCGATCCGAATCGCTCCACGCACCGTGTCTCTGGTGAAGGGACCATTTCGACCACGGACGAGGAACTGCTCCGCACTCTGTATGCCGAGCACGCAGGACCCCTGTTCCACTACGTGCTGCGACTGACCTCAGGAGACCGGCAATGGGCCGAGGATGTCGTGCAGGAGACGTTGATACGGGCGTGGCAGCACCCCGCCGCGTTCGACCCCGCACGGGGTCCGGCCCGGGCATGGCTGTGCACGGTCGCCCGGCACCTGGTCATCGATGCCCACCGGGCCCGGAAGGCCAGGCCGCCCGAGGTCGACGGCGAGGCCCTGGAGCGGGTCGCCGAGCAGACGCCGGGCGAGGACCAGATCGAGCAGGCACTGCAGAGCTGGGCGGTGGCCGACGCCATCCGGACGCTGTCCCCGGACCACCGCGCCGTACTGCTGGAGACGTACTACCGGGGCCGGACCATGGCGGAGGCCGCGGATGTGCTGGGCATCCCGCTGGGCACCGTCAAGTCGCGGACCTACTACGCCCTGCATGCCCTCCGGCTGGCGTTGCGGGAACGGGGCATCGAGCCATGACCGTGGCATGGAGGAGGTGCCGACCATGAGCGCGGACCACGACGCCCTCCGGCTGGCGCTGGGCGGATACGTCCTGGGCGCCCTGTCTCCGACGGAAATGGAACAGGTGCGCGCCCACCTCGCGGTATGTGCCGAGTGCCAAGCGGAACACGCCGAACTGGCTGGATTGCCCGCGCTGCTCGCGATGGTCACCCCAGCCGAAGCCGCGGGCCAGGCGGTGCCGGCGGCCGGCGGGGACCTGGCCGATCGGCTGGTGGCGCGGGCAGCCGAGAGCGGGCAGGGCGCGCCGCCCGCACGGCCCGTCACGCCTGCGGTGCCGCAGGCGTCCGAGGCGGGTCTGCTCGACCGGCTGCTCCAGCAGGCTGCGGCCCGGCGCCGCAGGACCTGGCGGCTGCAACTGGCCGGCGCTGTCGCCTCTCTGATGCTCATCGGGGCGGCGGCCGGCGGCACATGGCTGGCGACCATCGGGTCCGTGGGCGGCGAGGCGCAGCAGCCCGGACCGACCGCACCGGCTCCTTTGCGCACCTTCTCCGGAAGCGATCCCACCACTGGCGTCTCCGCCTCGGTGAAGGTCTCGCCCTCCGCCTGGGGCAGTGTGCTGCAGGTCTCCGCCAAGGGGGCGCCCGCCGGAATCACCTGCCGGTTGCAGGCGGTCGGGCTCGGCGGGGCCAGGGCGGACGGTGCCACCTGGCGGGCGGGCGAGTACCCCACCGGCACCACGATCCCAGGGGCGGTCCCCATGTCTCCGGGGGCCATCGACCACTTCGAGATCGTCGCCGGCAACGGTCAGAAGATGGTCACGATCCGGGCGTGAGGCGAGGGAGCCCGGGCGAGATTCGGCAAAAGGCGCGAATGGATCGAACCGTCAAGTATGTGCCGTCCGTGGAACTGTATGAGCGCTCACATGCAGGTTCCGGCACACCGACCGCCCGCATCCACAGAAGAGCCAGAAGACCATGTCTGTCACCGATTTCGCCCCGACGAGCTCACTGCTCCCACCGTCCTGCCACCACCAGGCGCTTCTCACGCTGCCCGCGCAGGAGGCGCATGTCTCCGCCGCTCGTCACTTCGTGGCGGAACTGCTGGAGTGCTGGAGCGTTCCCGAGAGCGAGCGGGACTCCGCCGTACTCATCGTCGATGAACTCGCCGCCAACGCCGCCCAGTACGGCCGCGAGTGCATGACGGTGCTGCTCGTCCTCGACCACGGCACGCTGGACATCGTGGTCAGCGACTCCGGATCCGCCGTGGAGCGCGGTCACCACGATGTCGCCCCGGACGAACACGGCCGCGGCACTGGCATCGTCGAGTACCTCGCGCAGTCGACCGAGGTCCACCACACGGGCGGCGGCCGCGAGGTCCGTGCCTGCCTCCGGTGCCGGGTATGACCGTGGACGTCGACCTGGACACCGGCGGCGGATTCGACGCCCCGCGCCCGTGCGAGGTGTATGCGAACGCCCCGGACCTGCGTCGTGAGATCCACCAGGTGCTCGCGCTCGGGGCCGAACGCGACGGCCGCCAGGCCCGGATCGGCACCGTCCCTCCGCCGGCCGACGCGGCGGCCGCCGAACGAATCCATCTGCTCCGTCGGGCCGCCCTCATGGACCGGATGGCGTTGGCGGACCCCGGCTCCGGCGCGGTCGGCGCCGCTGTCCGCACCGCCGAACAGCTCGTGCGGTACGACCTTCGCCACCCGGAGTTGGTGGCCGGCCCCCGCCGTCCCGACTCGATCGAGTCCGGCCCCGGCTGCCGCCCCTACGTCCGCCAGGAATACGCCGCCTGGACGGTTGCCGGGCGCCCCAGCACCTGAAGCGACCCGGCTGCGGGTTCACCGGGCGCCGGGGCGCGGTAGGCCGAAGGCGTAGGTCGCCAGGAAACCGACCCCGTACCCCGTCAGCAGCCCGCCCGCATAGATCGCAGCCGTCGTCCCCAGCCCCCTGTTGCCCGCCAGTAGCGGGAACAGGGCCCAGCCCGACGGCCCGATCGCCGTCGCCCCCACCCTGGCGCCGAGCATCGCGAAGAAGCCGACGAACGCCCCGCCCGCCGCGCCGCCCGCGCAGGCCGTGAGGAACGGGCGGCCCAGCGGGAGCGAGACGCCGTAGATCAGTGGTTCGCCCACGCCGAGGAGCCCTGCCGGGAGCGCCGACCTGATCGTCGTACGGATGGACGCGTCGTGGCGGAGGCGTACGTACACCGCCGCGGCCGCGCCCACCTGGCCCGCGCCCGCCATCGCCAGGAGGGGGAGCAGGACGGTGTACCCCTGCTGGGCGATGAGGGTGGTGTGGATGGGGATCAGGGCCTGGTGGAGGCCCAGCATGACCAGCGGGAGGAACAGACCGCCGAGGACCAGGCCCGCCAGGGCGCCGGTCGTGGCGAGGAGCCAGTTCGCCGCCGCGCCGATCGCCGACGACACCTCTCCGGCCGCGTACATCAGGACGTACAGCGTCACCAGGCCGGGGACGAGGACCGTGAGCGTCGGGGTCACCAGCACGTCCAGGGTGTCCGGAACCCAGGTGCGGCACCATTTCTCGACGTACGTCGCCAGGAACGCGGCGGCCAGAGCGCCCAGGACTCCGCCCTGCCCGGGAGCGAGCGCGGTGCCGAACGCGGTGACCTTCGCGACCCCCGGGTACACCACGACCGCCGCCACCGCGCCGCCCAGTACCGGGGTGCCGCCGAACTCCTTCGCCGTGTTGTGGCCCACGAAGACCGCGATCAGGGCCAGGAAACCGGAGGAGAGGGCGGCGAGGGCGGGGGTGAGGGAAGGCAACAGCCGCAGGTTCAGCAGCAGACCGGTCGCGCCCGCGATGACGCCGCAGCCGATGAGGGCCGGGATCAGCGGAACGAAGACGTTCGCCACGCGCCGCAGGAGCAGTTTGCCGGGCGTGGCGTTGCGCCGCTGCCGGTGCTCCTTCAACTCGGCACCGCGAGCGGCCAGTTCATCCGCCAACCCGGCACCGGGAGCCGCCGGTTCATCCGCCCTCGTGCCCACGAGCGCCTCGAACTCGGAGGCGACCTTCGCGGCCGTCCCCGGCCCGAGCACGATCTGGTACGTGTGGTCGTCCACGACACCCAGTACCGCGGGCAACTCGCGCAGCGCGTCCTCGTCCACGAGGGAGCGGTCCGTCAGTCCCAGCCGGAGGCGGGTCATGCAGTGGGCGACGGAGGTGACGTTCGCGGGACCGCCGACCAGGGGAAGGAGAGCGGCGGCCGTGGCGGCGTATGAGGTACTGGTCACCAGCCGAGCGTGCGGCCGGGGCACACCACCCCCACGGACGCCGCGCGCAATCGGCCCCGGCTCTCCTCCGGAAGGACGCCCCCGGTGTCAGCCGCGCGCCTTCTCCAGGGCCGCGCGCAGATGGCCTGCGCTCTCCGCGAGGAGCCGCGCTGCCGACGGGCCGTCCACGCCGCTCAGGATCGTCAGGATCGCGTTCTTGACCTCGCCGTCCGTGGCCGCGAGGGCGCGTTCGATCTCCTCGTCCGTCGCGCCCGTCGCCAGTGCGACGATGCGGCGGGAGCGGGCGCGCAGCTTGTCGTTGGAGGCGCGGACGTCGACCATCAGGTTCCCGTAGGTCTTGCCCAGACGGATCATCGTGATCGTCGAGAGCATGTTGAGGACCAGCTTCTGCGCGGTGCCCGCCTTCAGCCGTGTCGAGCCGGTCAGCAGTTCGGGGCCGACCACGATCTCGATGCCGTGGTCGGCGGCGGCCGCGAGGGGGCTGTCCGCGTTGCAGGACAGGCCGACCGTGAGCGCGCCGCGCGCGCGGGCGTGCTCCACCGCGCCGACGGCGTACGGTGTGCGGCCCGAGGCCGAGACGCCGACCACCGTGTCGTCCGGTGTCAGTTCCAGCGCGTCGAGGTCCTTCGCCGCCAGCTCCCTGGAGTCCTCCGCGCCCTCGACGGACGTCACCATCGCGCTCGCTCCGCCCGCGATCAGGCCCACGACCTGGGCAGGGTCTGTGTCGAAGGTCGGCGGGCACTCGGACGCGTCGAGGACACCGAGCCGCCCTGCGGTGCCCGCGCCCGCGTAGACGAGCCGGCCGCCCCGGGCCATCCGCTCCGCGATGGCGTCGATCGCGGCGGCGATCTGCGGGAGCCGCGCGCGGACCGCGGCCGGTACCGTCGCGTCCTCGCCGTTCATGATCTTCGCGATCTCCGACGTCGGCAGCCGGTCGATCTCTGCCAGCTCGGGACGGAACGCCTCGGTGGTCAGCGTCTCCAACTCGGCACGGACATCACGGTGGTTGGACGTGGAGGTCATGAGGGTGGCTCGTTTCCGGTGCGGCACTGCTCAGGAGAGAGGACGGGCAGGGACTAGCGCTTCGTTCCACCGCGCGGTTGGTGACGGTGCGCCAGGGCCTCGTACGAGGCCGAGAGCGCTGGCGCCGCCGTCTCGTACGTCCGCTGTGCCACGCCGATGAACAGGCAGTCCACGACGAGGAGCTGGCTGGTGCGGGACGACATCGCGGCGGGCCGCAGCTCGCTCTCGCGCGCCGTGGACGTGGTCAGGATGTGGTCGGCGTACTGGGTGACGGGCCCGTCCGGACGGCCGGTGATCGCCACGGTGGTCGCGCCGTGCTCGAAGGCGACGCGCAGCGGTTCGATGACGTCGCCGGTGGAGCCGGAGTGCGTGATCGCGATCGCCACGTCCTTGGCGCGCAGTTGCACGGCGTTGGTGACGGCGAGGTGCGGATCACTGTGCGCATGGGCTATGAGCCCTATCCGCAGCAGCTTCTGGACGAGGTCCTGGGCGACGAGCCCGGACGCCCCGATGCCGTACACATCGATACGGCGGGCGGCGGCCAGCGCGGAGACGGCGGTGCCGAGCTGCACGGTGTCGAGCCCGGCCGCGGTGTCGGCAAGGGTCTGCTGCTCGTCGTACGCGAGCTTCGCGACGACGTCCGCGATGGGGTCGTCGACCGCGATGTCGGCGGTGACGGACGGGGCGCGGCCCGACTGCTGCTGTGCGGCGAGGCCCGCTAGGGCCAGCCGAAGGTCCCGGTAGCCCGGGTAGCCGAGAAGACGGGCCGTCCGTACGACGGTGGCCTCGCTGGTCCCGGTCAGCTCGGCGAGCCCGGTGACGGTGAGCGCGGCGCATCCGGCCGGGTCGCCGGCGACGGCCTCGGCGACGCGCTGCATGGACCGGGTCATGGAAGGCGCGAGGGTCCGTACCTTGGCGGCGAGCGCGGCGGGGGCGGGCGGCGCGCCCGGCCCCACCGATGCGAAAATTCCCTTCACGTCACGGGTCACACCATGAAAGATATTTTCTGTTCGGAGATGCGGTCAAGAGTGCGCACAATAGGTGTTATGGAGCCCATTAGCCCGCTTGAACAGGCCCTGCATGCGGCCCGTGCCCTGGTGCTCGCCGACTTGGTGGCCGGTGCGGTCGCGGAGGCGGACGTGGTCTCGCTCGTCGAGGACTCCGTCGTACAGCGGCGCTGGTGGGTCGAACAGTGGCCGGACGGCGTGGAGTACGTGGCGGGACTGGTGGCGCAGGACGTCCAGGACGCCCTGCTGGAGCGGTACGGACGCTGGCCGCTGTGCCCGGTCTGCGGCTCCGGCGACCCGCATGCGCTGGACGTCGAGCCCGAACTCGGCCCCGACCCGCACTGGGTGTGCTCCCAGGCGGGCGTGAAGGTGGCGGCGGTGGGCTCGCTGGGGGCGGCGACGGGCGGAATGTCGTCCTCGTGACCGTCTACATCGACCCTCCGAACTGGCCGGGACACGGCCGTATGTGGTCGCACCTGGTCAGCGATGTCTCGTACGACGAACTGCACGCGTTCGCCGAGAAGCTGGACGTCCCGCGCCGCGCCTTCGAAAACGATCACTATGACCTCCCCTCCCACCGGTACGAGGACGCGGTGCGGGCGGGCGCGGTGGAGGTCAGCAGCCGCGAGGTGGTGCGGCTGCTGCACGCGTCCGGACTGCGCAGGCGCAAGGGCCGGGTGCCCCCGGTGCGCCGGTCAGCCCCGTAGTTCGTACGCGTCCTGCTCCCCGTCCCCGGCCACCCGCCGGAACCCGGCGCGGGACACCACCCCTTGCGAGGCGGTGTTGTCCTTGTCCACGACGGCGAACACGGCACGCACGTCCTCCCGCGCCAGGGCCCACGCCGCCAGCGCGCGGAGCGCCTCCGTCGCATAGCCGTTGCCGCGGGCCGCCTCCACCAGGTCGTAGCCGACCTCCGCGCGGCCCTCCTCGTCCGGAGCGCCGTGGAAGCCCATGCTGCCGACCGCGCGGCCGTCCGCGGACCGTACGAGCACGAACACGCCCCACTCCGGCCGGTGCACCCCGGTCTCGTACGCCTTGACGACCAGCCCGGCGGCCTCGCGTGTGCCCTCGAAGGGGCCGCCGTCGAGCCATTCGAAGCCGCCGGTGCCGCCCGCGCGCAGATCGGCGGCGGCCGCGGGTGTGATGCCCTGCAGGGTGAGGCGCTCGGCGGGGATCACCAGGTTGTTGTTCCAGCGCCACTCGGTGACCGGGGCCCGTCCGGGCAGATCGCCGCGGCCGGTGGCCCACAGGAGTGTGCGCCAGTGGTCGGGGCCGGGGCGGACGTGCGGGAAGAGCCTGGTCAGGATGGACTCGCACAGTTCGGGGGACGGCTCGTATGCGATCCCCAGCCCCTCGGCCATGTCGTGCGTGTGCAGCAGGACCTCGGCGATGCCCATTGCGGCGAACCCCTCGCGGTTCGCGCTGCGGAAGGGGTACGGGTGGAAGGCCCGCACCTCGCGGGGCGTGGTGGCGACGGCGGCCGCGAGCAGCGCCCCCGTCGTCTCGATCACATGCAGGATGCCCTCGTTGTCGGCGTCGTCCTCCAGCACGATGTCGAAGGGCACGTAGGCGTTCTGTGCCCGCCCCGCCAACTGCCCGGCGTACGCGATCAGATCGCTCGCGATGTGCTCGGCGGTGCGGCGGCAGTCCCACTCCAGCCGCCCCGCCCCGACCTTGCCCCAGTCCTGGTCCACGCCCGCCCGCAGTGCCGCCACGGCCCCCGCGACGGCCTCCGTCACCTGTTCCCCGCCCATTGGTCGCATGTCGTGCAGGGTAGGCGGGCCGCAGTTCTCAGGTCGACAGCATTTCCAGCTCGGAACCGATGTTGTAGCGGGCCGTCGCCTCCCACTTCGCCGCCCCGTACGGGGTTGTGAACAGTCGTGGCAGGTCGAGGAGTTGGCGCAGGATCGCGGTACGGCCCGCGCGGAAGTCCTCGTTCGGGATGAAGTGGTACTCCTCGCGGACGGCGGCGGTGTACGCGGCGTACGCGGACGGGGGCGAGGCGAGGATCGCCAGGTCGGCGTCGCACAGGACCCGGCCGTTGCGGTCGTCGTCGGCCGGGTCATGGCCGACGGTGAGGCGGACCAGGCGGGCCACCTCGGCCGTCTTCTCGTCGGGGACCCCGGCCTCGGGGAGCGCGCGTTCGGCGAGGCGCGCCGAGCGCTCCTCGTTCTCGGAGCGGTCGGGGGCGTAGACGGCGTCGTGGAACCACGCGGCCAGGCGGACGACATCCGGGTCGTCGGCGTACTCCTCCAGCACGTCGATGTGGTCGAGGACCGCGGTGAGGTGCGTGAGCGTGTGGTAGCGGCGCTGCGGCTCCTGCCAGCGGGCGAGGAGGTCGTCGGCGTACGGGACCGGGTCGGGGCCGCCGGCGGGCCGGGCTCCTTCCAGGGCGCGGGTCCAGCGGGTGCGCAGGGCGTCGAGATCGGCCATGGCGTCATTCTCCCGCGGCGCGCACCGGGGCACCTGGGTTGGAGCCCATGACTGACGTACACGAAGTACGGACCCCGAACTGCCCGGGCGGCTGCTGAGCGTCGAGCGGGATGCCCTGATACCGCTGCTGCGGGCCCGGCCCGACGCGTCCACCCGGGACACGCGGCGGTCGGCAGCGCGAAGTCCGTTCGCCGAGCGCGCCGGCTGGACGAACGCGCAGGTCGTCGACGAGCTGGAACGCGGGATGACCGAGGCGGGGCCGGTGATCGCCAGGGCGGGCGGGGTGCTGGACATGATCGCACTGGGCGAGTGGGTGCACGCCGGGGACGTACGGGAGACCTTCCGGGAGCCGGGGGCGTACGCGGGACAGGGGCTGCCGGACGCGCTGACCCTGCTGGTCCGGGTGACGCGCGAGAAGAGCCACCTGCCGCTGCACGCCGACCTGGACGATGGGGGTACCTCCCACGCCCTTGAGGCAGTCGGGGAGGACGAGCCGCTGCGCCTCGGCGACACGTCGGCGCCGCGGACGCCCGCGCGGTACATCGGCGAGGCCGCCACCCTGGTACGGCTGTACGCGGGGCGCCCGGTGCCGGGGACGGGTTACGAGCCGGCGGGGGCGGAGGCGGGTGAGCTGAACATCTTCGGCTGAGCGTGCCCCCGGCGGTCCGCGATCTTCCCCCTCTCGGCACCCCGTCGTCGTACCCTTGGATTGGACTAGACCTATAGTCGCTCCAGGGGAACACCAACCGGAAGGGGTCCTATGAGCACGCGTGCAGTCCTGGAGGTGATCGCCCTCGGGGTCGAGGACGCGGTCGCCGCCCAGGCCGGAGGCGCGGACCGCCTCGAGCTGGTCACCGACATGGCCGCCGACGGGCTGACCCCGCCGGTGGAGACCTTTGCCGGAATCCGCGCCGCCGTCGACATCTCGCTGCGCGTGATGCTCCGTCTGTGGGACGGGTTCGCGGCCGGTGACACCGAGGCGCTCGTGCGCGCCGCGCGGGAGCTGCGCGCGGCCGGCGCCGAGGAGTTCGTGTTCGGGTTCCTCGGCGAGGACGGCGGGCCCGACCTCGACACCGTGGAGCGGCTGGTCGCGGAGCTGGACGGCTGCCGCTGGACCTTCCACCGGGCGATCGACCGGGCCGCCGACCGGGACGCCCTGCGCAAGCAGCTCGCCGATCTGCCGGGCCTGGACGCCTATCTCACGGCGGGCTCGGCGGACGGCGTGGACGACGGCCTGGCCACCCTCGTCGCCGAGGCCGCCCGGCGCGGCGAGCCCGGCTACACCCAGCAGCTCCTCGTCGGCGGCGGCCTGCGCCTCGACCACGTTCCGCGGCTGCGCGCCGCCGGCATCGACGCCTTCCACATCGGGGGAGCGGCCCGCACGGACGGCTGGACCACTCCGGTCTCGGCGGAGGCGGTACGGGAGTGGCGCACGGCCATCGACGCCCTCTAGCTAGGCCCTGTCACCGTGGCATGACGTCATGTCACAGATCGATATTCGCCACGTAGTTGTTGTGTGCTGACTGTCCCCCCATGATCACTCCACGCCCACTCACGTGCATAGTTGGGGACGCTCCGGCCGAGCCGGGGCATGACAAGAATCAGCCACAGGGGGACTGGGCTCCATGCCATTCATACGCCGCCGCGGCGCCGCGGCCGCTGCCGCCGTGATCGCCGCGGTCATGGTGACCGCCACGGCCTGCGACAACAAGACGAACGACGAGGGCAAGGCGTCCGCCTCGTCGTCGGGCCGGGCGGACCAGAAGGATCAGGGCGTCGACACCGGACAGGACGGCGGGACGTCGATCGGCGGCTACAAGCTGCCGGCCGGCATCCCCACCGACCTCACCGGCGAGGCGCTGCAGAAGTGGAAGGACGGCGGCTGGAAGGACTTCAGCGACTGGAAGTCCAAGGCCGAGGATTTCGCCAACCCGTACATCAAGGACTTCTGGTCCCCGGAGCGGGTCGCGAAGGCCGAGTCGAGCATCCCCACGATCACCGCGGCGAGCAGCACCAGCACCGGCGGTGGCGGGACCACGTACATGTACACGCCCGACGGCCCGGTGAAGCGGCAGGCGGCCACGCGGGTCGGGACGACCTACCACCACTACGCGCCGCCGGTCGGCAAGCTGTTCTTCAGCACGCCGCAGGGCGACATGGTGTGCTCCGGCACGGTGGTCACCGACCCGGCGCACCCGGGCAGGTCCAACCTGGTGTGGACGGCCGGCCACTGCGTGCACGCGGGCAAGGGCGGCGGCTGGTACCGCAACATCGCCTTCGTGCCGTCCTTCGACAACACCGGCCGGTACGACATCCGGCAGGCGTCGCAGAACGTCCGCTCCAGCGAGGTCTCCCCGTACGGCATCTGGTGGGCCGACTGGGCCACGACGTCCCAGGACTGGATCAAGGGCGGCGCGCACCAGGCCACGGTGGCCTCCGCGTACGACTACGCCGTCATCCATGTGAAGCCGGAGAAGGGGCACAAGTCCCTCCAGGAGATGGCCGGTTCGGCGCTCCCGGTGTGGTTCGACGCCCCCGCGGCCAACACGATCAGGAACATGGAGGTGCGCGGCTACCCCGCCGAGGCGCCGTACGACGGCTCGAAGATGTACGACTGCCGTGGTGCGACCAAGCGTGCGGTGCTCGGCTACAGCTACCCGAGCCAGTACCCGGCGCAGTACATGATCGGCTGCTCGATGAACGGCGGCGCCTCGGGCGGTCCGTGGTTCATGACCCGCAACGGCCGTACGTACCTGGTCTCCGACAACTCCCTGAGCGACCGCAAGACCTTCATCACCGGTCCGCGGCTGGGCGCCAACGCCAAGCAGGTGTACCTGGCGACCAGCAACAAGTTCAAGTAGGCGGCCCGCTCGTCAGGCGGAGGGGCTGACCTCGTGGTCGGCCACCTCCACGCGGCCCCCGGCGCTCGGCGCCGGGGGCCGCGTCGTCAGCGCCGCCACACCCGTCGCCAGGGCCATCAGCCCCGCACCCGCGCACACGAACCAGCGGTCGCCGAACAGGGCGATCGCCAGGCTGCCGGTGCCGCCCGCGGCCGCCATGCCCAGGTACAGGGCGCTGCTGTTGAGGGAGACCAGCACCGGCGCTTTGGCCGGCTCGAGGGAGGCGAGGCGGGCGATCAGTGCGACCGCGATCGACCAGCCGGCCAGCGGGGTGAGCGCGGAGGCCGCCAGCGCCGTCGGCATGGTACGCAGCGTCCAGGGCTGGGCGGCCGCGAGCGCCAGATAGGCCACGCACGCCGACAGGATCACGGGGCGCGGCCCCCACCGGTCGACCAGCCGCCCGCCCAGCTGTGATCCGCCGACCGCCGCGATCCCGGACACCAGGAGCAGCAGTGTCAGCCGGTCCTGGTCGCCGCCGGTGGCCGGGCGTGTGGCCAGCGTGTAGTAGATGTACGTCGTCTGGAAGGCGAGGAAGACCAGAAACGTGGTGAGGGCCGCGCCGAGGACACGCGGGTCGGCGAGCGGGGAGAGCCGGTCGCGCAGGCTCAACCCCGAGACGGGCTGAGGGAGTTCGCGCAGCAGCAGGGCGAGCCCGGTGAAAGCGGCGGCGCCGAGCCCGGTCACCAGCCACATCGTCTCCCTCCAGTCCGTGCGCCCGATCCAGGTGCCCAGCGGCACGCCGAGCGCGGTCGCGACGGTCAGCCCTCCCATCACCACGGCGATCGCCCGGCCGCGTCGCTCCGGTGGCACCAGCGTGGTTGCGACGGCGTTCGCGGTGGGCGTGTAGAGGGCGGCGCCAACGGCGGCGAGCACGCGCGTGCCGAGCAGGACGCCGTACGAAGGGGCCAGCGCGGTCAGTGAGTTGGCGAGAGTGAAGACGGCCAGCGCGGTCAACAGGGCACGGCGCCTGGGCCACTTGGCGGTCACGGTGGCGAGCACCGGGGCCAGGATCCCGTACGACAGGGCGAAGACGGTCACCACCTGTCCGGCGGCCGTCAGGGAGATATCCAGATCACGGGCGATGAGCGGCAGGATGCCGGCCATCACCATGCCGTCCGTTCCGACGGCAAACGTACCGAGGGCGAGCAGGAGCAGACGTAGGCGCACGGGTCCCCCAGAGTGCGTGCGGTGCATGGGCGAAACGGTTTGACGTTGGTCAAACAATAGAGAATGTTGGATGCTTGTCAAACGGTTTGAGTTCGGGAGGATCCGTGGCCGAGGAAGAGGGAGAGTGGCTGCCCCAGCCCGATGCGGACGACATCGAGCTGGTCAAGGTGCTTCACGCGCTCGGCGATCCGGTGCGGTTGTGGCTGCTGAAGGTCTACTCGACCGGCCGGCAGTTCAGCTGTGCGCCCGACGCGCTCGGCCTCGCGCATCTGCACAAGTCGACCGTCTCGCACCATCTGAAGATCATGCGTGAGGCCGGGCTCACCTCGACCCGGGCAGCCGGCCGCAACCGCTATGTGCAGCTGCGCCGCGACGACCTCGACGCGAGATTCCCCGGCCTCCTGGACGCGTTGCTCACATCCCTGCCCTCCTGAGGGATTCGACGGGTGGGCGGCGGAACAGGGCTGTCCACAGAAAGGGTTCGCCGAAGTGGGCGGAGCCGGGCGGCTCGTCGTGCATGCGGCGCAGTTCGACCTCCGTCAGGCCGGCGAAGATGCCGCGCAGGGACTCGGGGCCGTAGGCGAGGCCGCCGTGCAGCCGGGAGTGACGGTAGAAGTCGGCGTCGTCCAGTTCGGAGCCCATCGCACCGGCCGCGAAACAGGTGAGTGCGAAATGCCCGCCCGGTGCCAGGACCCGGTCCAGGAGGCCCAGGTAGCTGATGCGGCGGTGCGGTGGCAGATGATGGAAACAGCCCGAGTCGTAGACCAGGTCGTACTGCCCGCGGAGTTCGTCGGCCGGCGCGAACACGTTCCCGCAGTGGAGCGCGACCTCGACGCCCGCTTCCCGCGCCCGCTCCCGGGCCCAGGCGATCGCCCCCGGCGAGAGGTCGACCGCGTCCACCTCGAAGCCCAGCGAGGCGAGATACAGTGCGTTGCGCCCCGGCCCGCACCCCACGTCGAGCACGCGTCCCCGGTCGGGGATCAGGCCCCGGTCGAGGTACGAGACCAGGTTTTCGTCCGGCTTGGCCACGAAGAACGGCACCGGCCGCGAACGGTCCGCGTAGAAACCGTCCCACCACGACGCCGCGCCGTCCGTCCACCGGTCGGCCCCCGGCGCGAACAGCCGGTCCAGCAGTTCGAGTACGTCCTCCGGCGTGCGGATGCTCCGGTCCATCCGGCCCCCTTCCAGAGCCTCGATCGTAGGCCCGGAGCCGGAGAAAGCCCAGGTCAGCGCATGCGAGCCGAAGCCGTCGGCGGCTGTGTCGCGGGCTTTCGGGAGGGTGCGAAGGGGATCGTGCGCCGCCGGGGACAAGGTGACGCCCACACCCCCTCGCAAGGCCTGGAAACGGGCGTTCCCGGCCGCGCCGGCCCCGGATTCTCACGGGGTTCCAGCGCCGCCCGCTTCACCGACTCGCCCTTCCCTCAGGACAGTTGAGGCGGCAGGGGTGCCGCATGCGTGACGACCAGGCCCGACACCGCACGGGTCAGCGTCACATACAGGCGGCGCAGGCCCGCCCGCTCGTCCGGTTCGCCGTCGACGACGGCCTGCGGCTCGTCGAGGACCACGTAGTCGTACTCCAGACCCTTGGCCAGGGACGCCGGGACCAGGGTCAGCCTGGTCTCCTGCGTCGTCTCCTCGCCGGGGCCGAGATGGCCGATGCCCGCAGCCGTGAGCGCCTCGGCGAGCGCGGGGATCCTGGCGTCGGCGGCGATCAGGCCGGTCGAACCCTCGTTGCGCAGCAACTCGGCGCAGGCGGTCACCACTTCGGAGGCGTCGGAGATCGTACGCACCTCGAAGAACCCCGGGTTCTCGCGCACCGACGCGACCGGCGTCAGACCCGGCGCGATATGCGGCAGCAGCCGGGAGGCGTATGCGATCACGTCCGTCGGCACACGGAAACCGGCCGTCAGCTCCTCGACCGCCGCGCCGGACTTCCCCAGGTGGGCGAGCGCCTCCTCCCAACTCCGGGTCGCCCAGGGCGTGGTGCCCTGCGCCAGGTCGCCGAGCACGGTCGCCGAACCGGTCGTACAGCGCCGGCTCACCGCCCGGTACTGCATCGGGGACAGGTCCTGCGCCTCGTCGAGCACCACATGCCCGAGCGAGTGCGTCCGCTGGATGAGGTCGGTGGTCTCGTCGATCAGCACGGCGTCCGCGGGCGACCACCTCGCGGACTTCACGGACCGCACCGCCTTCGCCCAGAGGATCTCCTTCCGCTCGTCCTCGTCGAGGATCCCGTCCGAGTGTTCGGCGAGGAAGTCCGCGTCGGTGAGCAGCCGCAGGACCAGCTTGGCGGGGTCGACGGGCGGCCAGATCGCCTTGACCGCCGCCTTCACGGCCGGGTTGCGGGCCACGGCGTCCTGCACACGGTCGTCCGGCGCCTCCCCGGACCGCTCCATCTGGACGAGCACGGCATGCGCGATCCGCTGCGGCAGGGCCTCGCGGGCGGCGCCGTACCGGATGTCCCGGTCGAGCAACTCCCGTACGATCTCCTCAAGTTCGTACGCGGGCACCCGCCAGCGCCGGGAGCCGCGCACCACCACGACGGGTTCGGCGGGCATCGTCACATGCGAGCGGACGGCCCTGCGCAGCACCTCCGCCATGCGCGCGTCGCCCTTGATGACGGCGGCGGCCGCGGTGTCCGTCCCGCGCACCTCGACATGGGCGACGAGGTCGTCGACCGTCGCCTGCTTGACCTCCAGCTCACCGAGGGCGGGCAGCACCTGCTCGATGTAGTGCAGAAAGGACTTGTTGGGCCCGATGACGAGGGTGCCGGTACGGGCGAGCCGCTCGCGGTGGGCGTAGAGGAGATAGGCGACCCGGTGCAGGCCGACGGCGGTCTTCCCCGTCCCCGGACCACCCTGCACGCAGACGGTCCCCGACAGCCCGGACCGCACGATCTCGTCCTGCTCGGGCTGGATGGTGGCCACGATGTCCCGCATCGGGCCCACGCGCGGGCGTTCGATCTCCTGCTGGAGCAGCTTGCTGGTGGTGGCCGCCTCGGCGGGGTCCGAGAGGTGCTCGTCCTCGTAGGCGGTGAGGTCACCGCCGGTGTAGCCGAAACGGCGGCGCAGCGCGATGTCCATCGGGTCCCTCTTCGAGGCCCGGTAGAACGGCTGCGAGACGGGCGCACGCCAGTCGATCACCATCGGGTCGCCGTCGGCGTCGTGCACATGACGGCGCCCGATGTAGAAACGCTCGCCCTCCGCGCCCTCCGCCTGATCGGCGCCGGGAGCGTGCAGGTAGTCGAGGCGCCCGAAGAACAGCGGGGTGTGGCTGAGATCGGCGAGGGCCTTGATGCGCTCTTCGATCTGGCGGGCGAGGACCTCGGCGTTGACCCAGTTCGCGGTGACGTCGCGGATGTCGAGGTTCTCCACGTCCTCGCGCATCGCGCGCAGCGCGGCACGGGAGGCGGTCAGGTGGGAGCGCTCGCGGGAGAGGGGGTCGGGGGCTGGCGAGGTGGACACGGAAAGGTGCCTCCGGGGCGTGGCTTTGAGCCGGTCGGGGCGTGGGTATGCATCGGCCGGCTGTCGCGGTGACGGGTGGCGGTACTGCCGTCCGGTTTCCGTCCGGACGACGGCTCTCCGTGAAGGGAGGCGGGCAAGAGAGGAGATTCTAGGTGACGGGCGGATGCGGCGGCCAACGGTTTTCCGGCCCTCTCAGGGGCGTGATCCCCCGTGCCCTAGGGGACGGACTCCCACCGGAGTACTACACGGGGTGGCCCGCAGGGGTACGAGAGGGCCGCGCAGGTTACGTCCTTGGTCCGACGCCATTCGGGTCAAGGAGTTCCACCATGGATACATGAGCGCAGCGACCTTCACACCAGCCCACAAAGGCCCGCCGTCCGGTGCGACCGCCCTCGACGGCGACCATCACCGTCATCGCCTCGGTGACGCCCTGCGCGCCGTCAAGGTGTTCCTCGGCGCCGCGATAGACGTGGTCCTCTTCGGCGAGTACGGAGAAGAGGCGGGCATCCGCCGCGGGCGATAACGGCGCCCCTCTTTGTTCCCTCTTTGTCCTCGTCCTTGTCCCGGTCTTTGTCCCCGGCCTCAGATCTCCTCCGCCAGCAACTCGTCCGCATCCACGATCCGGTACGCATACCCCTGCTCCGCCAGGAAGCGCTGCCTATGGGCGGCGAAGTCCTGGTCGATGGTGTCGCGGGCGACGACCGAGTAGAAGTGGGCCTGGTGCCCGTCGGCCTTGGGCCGCAGCACCCGTCCCAGCCGCTGCGCCTCCTCCTGCCGGGACCCGAACGTCCCGGACACCTGGATGGCGACGGTCGCCTCCGGCAGGTCGATGGAGAAGTTCGCGACCTTGGAGACGACGAGCACGCTGATCTCGCCCTCCCGGAAGGCGTCGAAGAGCTTCTCGCGCTGGGCGTTGGTGGTCTCGCCCTTGATGACGGGCGCAGCCAGATGCTCACCCAGCTCGTCCAGCTGGTCGATGTACTGCCCGATGACGAGGATCTGCTGACCGGCGAACCGCCGCACCAGGGCCTCGGTCACCTTCCGCTTGGTGTCGGTGGTCGCACAGAACCGGTACTTCTCCTCGGTCTCGGCGGTGGCGTAGGCGAGCCGCTCGGAGTCGGTGAGGTTCACCCGCACCTCCACGCAGTCCGCGGGCGCGATGTACCCCTGGGCCTCGATCTCCTTCCAGGGCGCGTCGAACCGCTTGGGCCCGATGAGGGAGAACACGTCCGACTCGCGGCCGTCCTCACGCACCAGGGTCGCCGTCAGCCCCAGCCGCCGGCGCGCCTGCAGGTCCGCCGTGAACTTGAAGACGGGCGCGGGCAGCAGATGCACCTCGTCGTAGACGATGAGCCCCCAGTCACGGGAGTCGAACAGCTCCAGATGCGGATAGACACCCTTCCGCTTGGTGGTCAGCACCTGGTAGGTGGCGATGGTGACGGGCCGGATCTCCTTGCGTGTACCGGAGTACTCCCCGACCTCGTCCTCCGTCAGGGAGGTCCGCTTCACCAGCTCGTGCTTCCACTGCCGGGCGGAGACCGTGTTGGTGACGAGGATGAGGGTGGTGGACTTGGCCTGTGCCATGGACCCCGCGCCGACGAGGGTCTTGCCGGCCCCGCAGGGCAGCACGACGACCCCGCTGCCGCCGTGCCAGAAGTTCTCCACGGCCTGCTTCTGGTAGGGCCGCAGCGCCCAGCCGTCCTCGCGCAGCTCGATCGGGTGCGCCTCGCCGTCCACGTAACCCGCGAGGTCCTCGGCGGGCCAGCCCAGCTTGAGCAGCACCTGCTTGATCTGCCCGCGCTCGGAGGGATGGACGGCGACCGAGTCCGGGTCGATCCGGACACCGACGAGCGGAGCGATCCGCTTCGACCGCAGCACTTCCTCCAGGACCGGCCGGTCGGTGGTCGTCAGGACCAGCCCGTGGGCCGGGTGCTTGGTGAGGGTCAGCCGCCCGTACCGGTCCATGGTGTCGGCGATGTCGACGAGCAGCGCGTGCGGCACCGGATAACGGCTGTACTGCACGAGCGCGTCCACGACCTGCTCGGCGTCGTGCCCCGCGGCCCGCGCGTTCCACAGCCCCAGTGGGGTCACCCGGTAGGTGTGGATGTGCTCGGGCGCCCGCTCCAGCTCGGCGAACGGCGCGATGGCACGACGGCAGTCGTCGGCCTGCTCGTGATCGACCTCGAGGAGCAGGGTCTTGTCGGACTGGACGATGAGCGGACCGTTCACGCGCGGCTGCCTTTCTTGATGGCTCAGCACGGCCAAACGTCCAGTGTGCCTCATACCGGGGCGATCACAGCTGGTCGTCCGCGAGCTCGGCCACCCCCGTGACCCTGTGCAGAGGATATGTACGCACTTCGTCCGCGGTGTGGTCGTACGCCGTGACGAATCCGCCCTCCACGCGGATCGGAGCGATCACACGCTGGCTGGCGCTGCCCTCGGCGTTGACGTAGCCGATCCAGAGGGAGTCGCCGGTGAGGACGGCGGCCTGCATGGTGGCGAGGGTCTCGGCGGAGGTGGTGCGGGGCAGGTCGCCGCCGGCAGCGGCGGGGGCACCGCTCGGCTTGCGGGGGGTCGTGGATGCCAGGTCGCCCGCGCGGATGGCGCGCAGGGCCGCCGTGAGGAGCGTGGTGTCGGGGGCCGGGGGTCCCTCCGGGACCGGCTCCGGCGGGGTGCGGGGCGGGGTGCGGTGGGCATGGGCGCGGGCGATCAGGACGTCGCCCTCGGCGGACTCCCCGGCCGGGGCGAGGCCCATCGCCCGCAGGCCGTCCAGGAGCGTCGCCGGGTCGGTCTGGGCCGCCAGGACCGTCGGGGCCAGACGGCGCAGGCGCAGGGCGGCCGAGCGCCTGTCGGCGAGGATCTCGTTCAGCAGGGCGTCGTCGTCGCAGCGCACGTACGCCGAGGCCGCCCCGACGCGCAGGTGGCCGTGCTTGCGGGCCACGTCGTCGATCAGATACGCCAGCGGCTGCGGGACCGGGGTGCGGGAGTGCGCGGTGAGGAACGCGTGCAGATCCGACGCCGAACGGCCCGCGTCCAGCGCACGGCGTACGGAGGCGGGCGTGAAGCGGTAGACGGTCGCGCCGCCCTTCGACTCGACGTCCGCGAGCACGCCGAGCATGTCGGCCAGCGGCCGCTCCAGCGGGCCGGGCGCCACCGCCGTCAGGTCCGCCTGGAGCAGGACGTGATCCAGCGGCTCGGGCAGCAGCGGGGCGAGCAGACGCGTGGCACGGGTGGCGGCCGCCGCCCGCTCGGCGGCGGTGAGGGGATCGCGCTGCGCGGGACGGTGCTGCCGGTGGACGGGGAGCTTGTCACCGGGACCGGACGGCTCTGCGGCGGGCGCCTGCTCCGGGTGTTCGCCGAGCAGGGCGCGGCCGTGCGCGGACAGGGCGCCGCGGCCGGTGACCCCCAGCAACTCCGCCTCGGACAGCGTCCACTGGGCCAGGCGGGTGCGCAGGTCGTCGGCCGTCGGCTGGGCACCGCGCAGGGCGCGCTCCCAGCGGAGGCGGGCCAGAACCGAGTCGGGGGCGGCCGAGACGCCCTCCGGCAGCCCCGCCAGCAGGCTCAGCACACGATGGCGGACCTCGGGTGCGGACGAGCGGTCGAGGCCCGGGCCGAGGGCGGAGAGCGTCCGCTCCTTGGCATCCCGGCCGCCGACCACACCCGGCGTGCGGGTGGCGGCCAGCCAGGCCGTGACCAGCCGGGTCCACCGCTCGGCGGTGGGCAGCTCGAGCCACTCGTCGTACGCCGGGGTCGCCGCGTACCGCTCGTCGGCCTCGCCGTCCGAGGCCAGCAGGCCCGCCGCGTAGGCGAGTTCGACCCAGAAGGCGGCCACCGGCTCGGGCACGTCGAGCGCCACGGCCGTCCGCTTCAGGTCCCGCACGCTCAGACCGCCCGCGCGCAGCACCGACGGCCCGCCCTCGTCCCAGTCCTTCAGCAGCTCCTCGACGGTCGCGAGCGCGGTGTACGCCTGACCGGCCGCCGTCGCGTCCACAACCTGTGGACGGTGTGCGGCGGCGGCCTCGACGGCGGGCGGGAGGGGTTCGGTGTGGCGGTGCGCTCGGCCGGAGCGCAGATGCAGCGCCACCTCGCGGGGCAGGACCACCGTGCCCGGGGCGGTGGGCAGCAGCAGGCCCCGGTCGAGGAGCCAGCGCAGACGCGGGGCGGGGTCCGGGGTGACCTGACCGTACGGCGGGCCCCACACCAGCCGGGTCAGCACCTCCAGGGACTCCGCGGGGGCCGTGCCGAGCAGCGCGCCCATCCGGGCGCGGTCGGTGAACAGGCCGGCGAGGGAGGCCACGGCGGACACGGCGTCATGGGTGGTCGGCAGCCCGGCGGTGGTCAGGATCTCCTGGATCCGGCCGGGCGACATTCCGGCGGTGGCCTCGGCGACCGTGGGGCCGAGGCCGGTGGGGGAGGGGTGCTGCGGAGACGGGGCGAGCAGCTCCCGGGCCGTGCGGACGAGGCGGAGGCGCTCGTCGGTGCCCCAGGCGAGGGCCTGCTCGCGGAGGGTGGCGACGGCGCGGGGGAGGGCCTCGGCGACCACGGGGTCGGCCTCCGCGCCGCCGTCGCCGGCCATCAGACCGAGGAGTTCGTCGTACGACGCCGGGTCCGGGGCCACGGCCAGGGCCTCGGCGGTCTGCAGGGCGAACCGGTCGAGGCGCTCCAGTGCACGGACGACACTCGCACGGGTGGCGGCGCGGGTGGCGAGCTGGGTGAGGTCGGTGGGGACGGGGGTGATGAGGTCCGGGCGGGCGCGGAGGAGGACGGACAGGGAGGCATCGTCCCGCGCGCGCAGATCCTCGGCCAGCGAGCGCGGCCCGGCGGCACCGGAACCCGTGGCCGGGGGTTCCTTGCGTGAACGCTCCTCGGGGGTCATCCGGTCAACGTTAGCGGGTGGGGTGGGGGTGGTGACCAGGGTCGGCAGGGTGATGTTTCCGGGCGGAGGGCGCACGTGCCGGGCGGAGGGCAGCACGTATGGGGCAGAAGGCAGTCCATTTCAGCCCGGTCCAGGCACCATCAGCCCGTCATGGGGGTCCCCCGCTCGAGCGCAGCCGGGAGTGGGGGAGTTTGAGGACGAGGCCGTTCAGGCCGATACGGGGGTCTGGGGGCGGCAGCCCCAGGAAGGGCACGCCCGGGTACGGTACGTGTCAAAGCGGCCCACCCCGGAGGGGCTTCGTGGGGATCGAGAGTGATCAGCTCGTCTTCGACTATCTGAGCCGGGTCGGAGACCTGGCCCAGCAGCGCCAGCTGCCGTCGGCCGCCCGTATGCGGCTCGTGTCGGAGCTGCGCAACGAGATCGACCGACGACGGTCGCAGTCCCCGGCCGACAGCCCGGCCGCCGTCCGCCGTATCCTCGCCCGCCTGGGCACCCCCGACGAGGTCGTCGCCGCCGCCTCCTCCGAATCCCCGGGCGGCGCCGCCCGGAGCCGTCCCGCCGCCGTCCCCGTCCAGCGCGCGAACGACGCCGACGACCGCCCCAAGGGCCTGCGCCGCGTCGTACCGCGCCCGCGCCCCGCCGATTCCCGTCCTGCCGATCCCGGCACCGGCGACACCTCCCGCAACGCCCCTTCCCCGCCGCATCTGGCCGGTGCGGACGAACTCGGGGGCAGCGCCATGCAGCCCGACTGGTGGCGTGTCGAGGGCGGGCCGGACGGAGCGTTCGGGCTCGGTGACAGCGTTCCCGGATTCGTGGGCGGTGTGGAGATTCCCGACCTGCTGAAGCCTCCGCCGGGGGACACGCCGAAGCCGGCGGCCGGTCGCAAGGACCCCGACCCGGAACCGGCCGTGGAAGCCGCCCCCGCCGAGGAGCCGGCCGCCCGGCGCCGCCGCCTGCCCCGCCTCACCGGCCGCAGCAACCCGCTGCTGCTGCTCGCCGCCCTGCTCCTCGTCGCGGGTGCCGTGCTCGGCAACTGGTTCGCCCTGGGTCTCGGCTGGCTCATCGCCTGGGCGTCCCGACGGCTGAGCCCCGCCGAGTCCAAGTGGGCGGTCATGGGCATGCCCGGCCTGGTCGCGGCCGCCGGCATCGTCTGGCTCTGGGGCCGCACCGACGGCCGCTGGGGCGCCCCCATCGCGGAGGGCCACATGAACGACGCGATCGCCCAGACCTGGCCCTGGGTCGTACGGGGAGCGGCCGTCGCCTCCGCCCTGTACCTGGTGTGGCGCTCACAGCGCCAGAAGTGACGTTCGCCCCAAGGGACAATGGCCCCCATGACCTCTGGCGCCCTTACCGTCGGCTTTGACCTCGACATGACGCTGATCGACTCCCGGCCCGGTATCCACGCCTGCTACCAGGCGCTTTCCGCCCGGACGGGGACCTACATCGACGCCGATCTGGCCATCACCCGGCTCGGGCCGCCGCTCGCCGACGAGCTGGTCAACTGGTTCCCGGCGGAGCGGATCGAGGCCATGGCCGATCTCTACCGTGAGATGTACCCCACAATCGCGATCGCCGCGACGCCCGCTCTGCCCGGCGCCCGCGAGGCGATCGAGACCGTGCAGGCGGCCGGCGGGCGCGCGATCGTCGTCACCGCCAAGTACGAGCCCAACGCCAAACTGCACCTGGAGCACCTCGGCATCCAGCCCGACGCCGTCATCGGCGACCTGTGGGCCGAGCGCAAGGCGGAGGCGCTGCTCGAACACGGTGCGGCCGTCTACGTCGGCGACCACACGGGTGACGTCCGGGGTGCCCGTACCGCCGACGCGTACTCCGTCGCCGTCGCGACCGGCCCCTGTGCCGCCGACGAGCTGCGGGCCGCGGGTGCGGACGTCGTCCTCACCGACCTCACCGAGTTCCCCGCCTGGCTGGCCGACTACGAACCCCGGTAGCGGTCCGTGGGCGAGGCCCGGCCGGCGGTCCCGGGAGACGAGCCCTACGACCGCGCCTGACGCGCCCGCCTGCGGCCCTCCGCGACCGACTGGAGCACTCCTGCCCCGGCCATCAGGAAGCCCAGGCCCATGAGCATGCTCAGCCCGTACATGTAGGTCGGGAAAGGCTTCGTCCCGAGCAGTAGTGGGGCCACCGTGACCAAAGTGGCAACTGCTCCGACGAAGAACACGATGGCACCGGCACGGATCAGCCGGTCGCCGGCCGCGGCGGAATTCGCTTGGGTTTTGTCACGCACCGGACCAGGGTAGTTCCCACCGCGAGGAACCACTCGGCGACGTCTTGTCACCAGCCCCCGGACCATTAGCCTTGGTACCGGCGGGTCCGCGCGGCCCGCTGCAGTGCTATCCAGAGCGGTTTCCCGAAACACTTTGCAGACGCAGTTTCCGACGAGTACGAGGACGAGGACAGACGTGCCTACCGGCAAGGTCAAGTGGTTCAACAGCGAGAAGGGCTTCGGCTTTCTCTCCCGCGACGACGGCGGCGACGTCTTCGTCCATTCCTCGGTTCTCCCCGCCGGAGTCGATTCCCTGAAGCCGGGACAGCGCGTGGAGTTCGGAGTCGTCGCGGGCCAGCGCGGCGACCAGGCGCTGTCCGTCACGCTTCTGGACCCCACCCCGTCGGTCGCCGCTGCGCAGCGCAAGAAGCCGGACGAACTGGCGTCCATCGTCCAGGATCTGACGACCCTCCTGGAGAACATCACGCCGATGCTGGAGAAGGGCCGCTACCCCGACAAGGCCTCCGGCAAGAAGATCGCGGGCCTGCTGCGCGCGGTCGCCGACCAGCTGGACGTCTAGACCTCACGGCTCACGGGAAGAGGAGCGCGTTCGGGCCGAGGGGCGGTACGAGCCCCTCGGCCGCCGCGCGCGTGAGCAGGCCCCGGATCGCGGCGTAGCCGTCCTCGCCCAGGTCGGCCGTGAACTCGTTGACGTACAGCCCGATGTGCTGGTCCGCCACCGCCGGGTCCATCTCCTGTGCGTGTTCCATGACGTACGGGCGGGACACCTCCGGGTCGTCCCAGGCCGCCCGTACGGACGTACGGATGGACTCGGCGAGCAGCTTCAGCGTGTCCGCGCCCAGCGACCGCTTGGCGATGATCGCGCCCAGTGGAATCGGCAGACCGGTGGTGTCCTCCCAGTGCTCGCCCATGTCGGCGAGCTTGTGCAGCCCGTAGTTCTGGTACGTGAACCGCGCCTCGTGGATGACGAGCCCCGCGTCGACCTTCCCGTCCCGCACGGCGGGCATGATCTCGTGGAAGGGCATGACGACGATCTCACCGACCCCGCCGGGCACGGTGTCGGCGGCCCAGAGGCGGAAGAGCAGATAGGCCGTCGACTTCTCGCTCGGCACGGCGACCGTCCTGCCGGTCAGGTCGATCCCCGGTTCCCGGGTGAGCACGAGTGGCCCGCAGCCCCGGCCCAGTGCGCCGCCGCACGGCAGCAGGGCGTACTCGTCGAGGACGTACGGCAGGACGGCGTACGACACCTTCAGTACGTCGAACTCGCCGCGCTCGGCCATGCCGTTGGTGATGTCGATGTCGGCGAAGGTGACGTCGAGGGCGGGCGCACCCGGGACGCGGCCGTGCGCGAGGGCCTCGAAGACGAAGGTGTCGTTCGGGCAGGGCGAGTACGCGATCTGCAGGGGCTGCCGGTGCTCACTGAGTGCGGTCATGCCTTTTCCAACTCTCCAGTACGGGCGCGAGCTTCCCGAAGCCCGCGGTGAGGGCCGAGAGGGCGTCGCCGATGCGCCAGGCGGCGCGGTCGCGCGGGCCGACGGGGTTGGAGACGGCCCGGATCTCCACGACGGGGGTGCCGTGCGCGGCGGCAGCCTCGGCGACGCCGAACCCCTCCATCGCCTCGGCGAGCGCGTGTGGATGCCGGGCGCGCAGCTCGGCGGCGCGTGCGGCGCTCCCGGTCACCGTGGAGACGGTGAGTACCGCCCCGGTGGGCGCACCGATGGCGGCGGCGAGGTCTTGTACGAGTGATTGCGGCGGTCGGTGGTTGACGGTCCCGAAGCCGAGTTCGGTGACGGGCACGAAACCGTCCGGGGTCTCGGCCCCGAGATCGGCGGCCACGATGTCGTCGGCGACGACGAGCGAGCCGACGGGCGCGTGCGGCGCGAACCCGCCCGCGATGCCGGCGGAGACGACGAGGTCGTAGGGGGTGCCCCGCAGAGCGGCGGCGGTGAGTACGGAGGCGGTGGTGGCGGCAGCGAGAGCGGGGCCCACGCCGACGGCGACGAGATCGAGGGCGCCGATCCGGTGCAGGGTGGCCCCGGGCAGCGCCACCTGGTCACCCGGCCCCGCGAACGCCCTGGCCACCGCGTCCCGTTCCACAGGGACCGCGGTGGCCACCAGGACACGTACGGACGTGGTCAGGAAGCCTTCTTGAGCTTGAAGGTCCACAGGCCCGTCACCGTGTTCTCGCCCTCCTTGACGGAGACGAGCGTGGAGTTGCCGCTCGCCCCGTACTGGGCGTTGAAGAACACGCTGCCCGGGATCGTGCGGTAGGTCTTCTTGCTGGAGTCGGTCAGCGGCTGGCCGTTCATCAGGATCGTCCAGCCCTTGTCCGCGATGCTCGGGTCCACGCCGAAGCGGACCGTCGCATCGGGGTCGACCGTGATCGACTTGATGTCCTTCGACTTCAGGCACTTCGCCAGATCCGCGGCCGACACCGTCTTGCCGTCGTTGTAGCAGTCGGTCTGGGAGCTCACCGTGTTCGTGCCGACCGTGATGGTCGCCAGCGGCGTCGGCTTGTTACAGGCGGACAACAGGAGAAGCCCGGCGGAAACGGCGCCGAAGGCGGCTACGGCGCGTCGGGAACGCAGTGCGGTCATGGCCGAAGGCTATCGGGCACGTCCGGCGCGCTCCCCACGTGGGGTGTACGACGTGCCGCGCGCTCGTGCGATCAGGTGCCGAGCGCCTCGCCGGCGAAGCAACCGGTACATGATCGGTGCGGCTTCGTGGGCCTGGGGCGAGCCCCACGGTTTGCGAGGCACCGGTGGTGAGGTCGGCCGGGGGTGGGTTTCGCTGCCCGGCGCCGGCAGGGTGCCTCCCCCAAGCTCTCGGCTTCGCTCGAGCAGGGGGACCCCCATCGCCCACCCGTGCCGCCCCAGCGGCACGACTGCCCGCAGCTCCGTCGCCGTCATGCCACCCGTGGCCGGGTAGCGCCCCCGTGGCGGGCCGAGGCCAGCAGCCCCCGTGCCGTCGTCAGCCAGCCCGCCGCGACGATCGCGGCGCCCACCGCGAGCCCCAGCACCCCGTTCAACGGCAGCACGATGCCGATCGCGCCGCCCAGCACCCACGCCATCTGCAGCAGTGTCTCGGAGCGCGCGAACGCGGACGTACGGACCAGCTCCGGCACGTCCCGCTGGATCAGCGCGTCCAAGGACAGCTTGGCGAGCGCCTGCGCGAACCCGGCGATCGCCGCCAGGCATGCCACCAGGGGTGCGCCGAAGAAGACCGCCGCAGCGATCGCGGCGCCCAGCACGATCGCCACGACCGTCACGATGATCACTTCCGGTGCGCGTGATTTCAGCCAGGCGCCGACGGCCGTGCCGAGCGCGTTGCCCGCGCCCGCCGAGACGCCCACGATGCCCAGCGACACCGCCGCGCTCTCGCCGGTGAGCGGGTGCTCGCGCAGCAGGAAGGCGAGGAAGAAGATCAGGAAGCCGGACAGGCAGCGCAGGGCGGCGTTGGCGCCCAGGGCGTGGGTGACGGCGGGGCCCACCGTGCGCAGTCCGGGGCGGCGCAGGGTCGTCTTGCGGTGGGGTCCGTGCAGATGCTCGGCGTCCGCGGCGAGCAGCGCGACGTCCTCGCCCTTGGCGGAGTCGACCTTCGGTGGCAGCGAGAACGACAGGAACGTACCCGCGATGAAGATCACGAAGGCGCCGTACAACGGCCAGCTCGGGCCGATGGCGTGCAGTCCGGCGCCGATGGGCGCGGCCACGCCGGTCGCGAGGAGGCCGCTGAGGGTGACCCGGGAGTTGGCCTTCACCAGGGAGAAGCGGGGCGGCAGGAGCCGTGGCACCACGGCGCTGCGGACGACGCCGTAGGCCTTGGACGCCACCAGGACCCCCAGCGCGGCCGGATACAGCTCCAGGCCTCCGCCGGCGACCGCCCCCGAGATGATCAGCGCGAGCAGGGCGCGGGCGAGCATCGCGCCCGCCATCGCGGCCCGGCGGCCGTGCGGGAGGCGGTCGAGGAGCGGGCCGATCACGGGCGCGAGGACCGTGAACGGCGCCATGGTGATGGCGAGATACAGCGCGACGCGCCCGCGGGCCTCGTCGGTCGGCACGGAGAAGAAGACGGTGGAGGCGAGGGCGACGGTGATCATGACGTCGCCGGCACCGTTCACGGCGTGCAGTTCGATCAGCTTTCCGAGGCCGGACTCCCCGGCGCCGTGCGCGTGCGTGGCCTTGCGGATGCCGCGGGCGGCACCGGTGAAGGGGAAGTGCAGGGCACGGCCGAGCGAGCGGACGGAACCGCCGAACCGGCCCGAACCGCCACTCCGGGTGCTCCCCTTGACCCCGCCGACCCCGGCGGCGCCCTGGGACGACCTCGCGGCTGCCACCCCGCCATAGTGCCCCGAGAAGGGCGGGGGTAGTGCTGTTGCCGCGCGTATTGGATCGAGTGATGTCGAACGGGAAGCGCGCGGCGGGGCCCGGGGCGTCGAGGACCGGGCTCCGGCAAACCCTCATGGACTCGGTGTGGGCCCCGGAGCCGGGAGAGGGTAGCGTGCGTAGCGCGCCGTGGCGATTGTTCTCGGCCGCGCGCCTCTCATTCATCCCGCAGAATGGATGGTGTAGGTGCGCCCGAGCGCGATCGGGCGCGGACGTCGACGCGGCCCTCCGGTCCGCTCCGTCCGCTCCTCAAGCCGAGGAAGGGCGCACCCGTGAGACGGCGTAGGAGAGAAGCGATACCTGTGAGCGCAGCGACAACGCGAAGCCGCACCCCCGACCGCCTGTGCGCCGAGGCCGTCGACCTCGCCCGCGCCGCCGCCGAGGAGGCCGCCGCGCCCGGCGTCGTCGGCGAGCACGTCGGGATGGTGTCCGAGGGTGACCGTGTTGTCACGCACTTTTTTGAGTGCAAGGAGCTGGGCTACCGCGGCTGGCGCTGGGCGGTGACGGTCGCGCGCGCGTCGCGCGCGAAGGTGGTCACGCTGGACGAGACGGTGCTGCTGCCCGGCCCCGACGCGCTGCTCGCGCCGCAGTGGGTGCCGTGGAGCGAGCGCCTGCGCCCCGGTGATCTGGGCCCCGGCGACCTGCTGCCGACGGACGCCGAGGACCTGCGTCTGGAGCCCGGTTTCTCGGGTGAGGACGAGCCGCTGCCGAGCGCGGCTGTCTCCGGGGAGATGGCGGAGCTGGTCGAGGCGGAGGACGCGGAGGTGACCGCCGGAGCCCCGGCGAACCTGCCGATCGCGCCGTCGCGCGGCTCGATCGCGGCGGTGGCGGAGGAACTGGGCCTGCGCCGCGCCCGGGTTCTGTCCCGCTACGGCCTGCATATCGCGGCGGACCGCTGGGAAGAGGCGTTCGGCGCGAAGACGCCGATGGCACAGGCGGCGCCCGCGACCTGTGTCAGCTGCGCCTTCCTGGTCCCGATCGGTGGCTCGCTGGGGCAGGCCTTCGGCGTGTGTGCCAACGAGTTCTCCCCGGCGGACGGCCGCGTGGTCTCCCTGACGTACGGCTGCGGCGGCCACTCGGAGGCGGCGGTCATGCCGAAGCCACCGCGGCCGGCCCCGCCGGTGGTCGACGAGACGAAGGTGGAACCGTTCCCGCTGCGGCCGTCCCCGGACTCGGGGTCGGTTCCGCCGGTGGCGGACGAGTCGTCGGCGGAACTTGGTCATTCGTAACCGGGGAGTACCGAAAAGCCCGTCCGGGAGCACCCCTGCTCGAAGAGCTCGGGGGAGTTTGAGGACGGGGCCGTCAAGGCCGATACGGGGGTCTGGGGCGGGAGCCCCCAGGACGGTCACCTCGGCGCACGGTACCTTCATCCAGCCAAGCTGAACCTGGAGGATGAAGCGTGAGCAAATTCGTGCAGCCGGCAGCCGAGGGCGCGGATCCCTTCGGCACGGCCCGACTGCGGCGCGGGGTGCTGGACGCCTGGGCCACCAGTCCGGCCCGGTTCCGCGAGGACGCCAACGCCGAGGAGGACCTCGTCCTCGGCGGATACCGCGACCGGCTGGTCGTCGAGCTCGCGCAGAACGCCGCCGACGCGGCGGCCCGGGCCAATGTCCGCGGCCGGCTCCGGCTCACCCTCCGCGACGGTGTGCTCGTCGCCGCCAACACCGGTGCCCCGCTCGACGCGGCCGGCGTCGAGTCGCTGTCCACCCTCCGGGCCTCCGCGAAGCGCGACACCCACGAAAGCGCCGTCGGCCGCTTCGGCGTCGGCTTCGCGGCCGTCCTCGCCGTCAGCGACGAACCCGCGGTCGTCGGCCGGCACGGCGGTGTCCGCTGGTCGCTGGCCGAGGCCCGCGAGCTGGCCACCGAGACCGCCCGGCACAGCCCCGGCCTCGGCGACGAGATCCGCCGCCGCGACGGGCACGTCCCGCTGCTGCGGCTGCCGTTCGCCGCCGAGGGCACCGCCCCGGACCCGTACGACACCGTCGTCATCCTCCCGCTGCGCGACGCGGCCGCCGCCGACCTCGCCGAGCGGCTTCTGCACTCCGTCGACGACGCCCTCCTCCTCGCCCTGCCCGGGCTGGAGGAAGCCGTCGTCGAGATCGGTGATCAGGAGATCCGCACCCTCCGCCGACGCACCGAGGGCACCGACACGATCGTCGAGGACTCCCGGACCCCCATCGGCACCACCCGCTGGCGTACCGTCTCCCAGCACGGCCCCCTCACCCCGGACCTTCTCGCCGACCGCCCCGTCGAGGAGCGGCTGCGTCCCCACTGGTCCGTCACCTGGGCCGTGCCCGTCGACACCGACGGCACCCCGGCCCGCCCCCGTACCGCACCGGTCGTGCACGCGCCCACCCCCAGCGACGAGGCGCTCGGGGTGCCCGCGCTGCTCATCGCCTCGTTCC
Organism: Streptomyces sp. NPDC001634; assembly: GCF_040298185.1. Taxonomy (NCBI): domain Bacteria; kingdom Bacillati; phylum Actinomycetota; class Actinomycetes; order Kitasatosporales; family Streptomycetaceae; genus Streptomyces; species Streptomyces sp. NPDC001634. Next base: position 79,602 of record NZ_JBEOZU010000039.1, read on the forward strand.
CGCTGGACACGACCCGCCGTCACGCCGCGCCCGGCCCGCTCACCGACTTCCTGGTCGAGCGCGCCGCCGACGCATACGCCGAACTCCTCGCCGCCTGGCGCCCGGTGACCCCCGGCATCATCGACCTGGTCCCTGGCCCGCTCGGCAAGGGCGAGCTGGACGGCGCCCTGCGCCAGGCCGTCCTTGACCGGCTGCCGCGCACGGCCTTCCTGCCGCCCGCGAACGACCCCGGCGACGACTCCGAGCTCCCGCAGGTGCTGCGTCCCCGCGACGCCGAGATCATCGAGGGCGCCGGTGCCGAGACCGTACGTGTCCTTGCCGAGGTGCTGCCCAGCCTGCTGCCCGCGGGGCTGGAACGCCGCGTGGAGCTGCGCACGCTGGGTGTCTCCCGGGTGCCGCTGTCCGAGGCGATCGACCGGCTCGCGGGTCTGGAGAAGGAGCCGGGCTGGTGGTGGCGGCTGTACGACAGTCTGGCCGGGGTCGACCCGGACCGGCTGTCCGGGCTGCCGGTGCCGCTCGCCGACGGCCGTACGACCATTGGACCCCGGCAGGTTCTGCTGCCGACCGTCGACGGGCCGCCGGTGACGGCCGAGACCCTCGCCCGGCTGGGTCTGAAGGTCGCCCACCGGGATGCCGCCCACCCTCTCCTGGAGAAGCTGGGCGCCCTCCCGGCCACCCCGCGCGCCGTCCTCACCACCCCGCAGGTGCGGGCGGCCGTCGCCGCCTCCCTGGAGGACGAGGGGCCGGCCTGGGACCAGGAGGGCCTGGACGCCGAGGAGTTGGCCGACAACGTGCTCGCCCTGGTGCGCGAGGCGGGGCTCGAACCCGGTGACGAGCCCTGGCTCGGTGCCCTCGCCCTGCCCGACGAGGACGGCGAACTCGCGCCCGCCGGGGAACTCGTCCTCCCCGGCAGCCCCTTCGCGCGCGTCATGCGGGAGGGCGAACTGGCCCTCGTGGACGCCGAGCTGGCCGAGCGCTGGGGTGAACAGCCGCTGGCCGCCTGCGGCGTGCTCGCGAATTTCGCCCTCGTCCGCGCCACCGACGTCGTCCTCGACCCTGACGAACTGGAGCCCCGCGACTCCGACTTCGCCGAACCGGACGATGCCGGGCTCCTCGACGCCGTCGACGTGTGGTGCGAGGACATTCTCGACCGGCTGCCCGACACACCCGTACCGCCGGTGGCGACCGAGATCGTCGCCGTACGCGACCTCGACCTCGTCGACGACGACCGCTGGTCGCAGGCCCTCGCCCTCCTCTCGCAGCCCCCGCTGCGGGACGCGCTCACCCAGCCCGTTCGGATCCTGCTGCCGGACGGCACCCACGAGGTCGTACGCCCGTACTCGGCCTGGTGGCTCCGTGGCCACCCCGTCCTCGACGGCCGCCGCCCCGCCGGCCTGCGCGCCGCCGGTGGCGACCCGCTGCTGCACGGCCTGTACGAGGAGGCCGACGCGACCGGCTTCGAGGACGAGCAGGTGTTGCGGGCGCTGGGCGTGCGCACCTCCGTGACCGCGCTGCTGGACGAGCCCGGCGGTGCCGCCGAGCTCCTCGACCGGCTCGCCGACCCGGACCGCCCCGTCTCCGCCGCCCAGCTCCACGCCCTGTACGGCGCGCTGGCCGAACTGGACCCGGAGCAGGTGACCCTGCCGGACGAGCTGCGCGCGGTCGTCGACGGCCGGGTGACCGTCGTGGACGCCGCCGACGCCGTGGTCGTCGACTCGCCCGACCTGCTGCCCTTCACGGAGGGCGTCCCGCTGCTGCCCGTCCGCCCGGCCCGGGCCGCGGACCTCGCCGAGCTGTTCCAGGTGCGGCGGCTGAGCGAGTCGGTGACGGGCCTGGTGACCTCCGAGGGAGCCGAGCACGACGTACCGGAGTCCGTACGGGTCCTGCTCGGACCGGCCACCCCGGTGTCGTACGTCGAGCACGAGGAACTCGTCGTCGACGGCGTGGAGATCGACTGGCGTCTCACATCGGACGGAGTGCTGCACGCCGCCACCCTGGAGGGTGTCGCCGCGGGACTCGCCTGGGCTGCGGGCCAGTGGCCGCGCCGCTTCGAGGTGGCCGCCCTGCTGGAGGACCCGTCCCGTACGGAGGAGCTGGCGCGGGACCGGTGGTTCGACTGAGCCCCGGGCTTGCACTCGGGCCCCACGTGTAGCCGGCCCGTGGGCCCCATTGTCCCGTTGGGGAACGAATGCGCGCCGCCGTCTCCGGCGCCCTGGCCCTGACCGCCCTTGCCGTGCCGGCCGCGCAGGCCGGCGGTCCCGCCGGAGGCAAGGCGGCGCTCACCGCGACGGCCGGCACGCCGTACACGCTGAACGTCAGCTTCTCCCGGCCGAAAGGACCCTGACGGTCACCGGCAAGCTGTCCCGCGCCAACTGGGAGACCGACAAGGACGTGAAGTAACCCTCTTCGCCTCACCGAGCGATCCGGGGCTGCCCCGTGGGGCAGCCCCGGAGTGCTTCATGCGCCCGGCCGGCTACGGCTTCTCAGTCCGCTTCCACTTCGAGGAAGTACTCGTAGTGGTCCAGATCGAGTCCCATGCCGGTGAGACGGCGGAACGCCTCCGCGTGCTCCTGCCCCAGCGGATACACATCGGTGAGTCCGGACGGCGGGATGCCAAGGAGGGCCGAGAAGGCGTCGACACCGGCGGACGAGACGTCCGTGACCGAGTCGGGCGAGTCCTCGTCCTTCGCATAGCGGGCGACAAGGAATCTCATGGCGTCACTCTCCGGGATCCGTCCGCGGGCTTGGTCTGGTCTCCAGTATTCGGGTCGAACTCCCCGAGGTGCTTACCCCGCTTGTTGTACTTCTCGACCGTTCCGTGCTGGGAGTCCCACTCGTAGATGTCTCCGGTGCCGGGATCCTTCCAGCGCTTGCGCAGGCCGCCGCCTCCCTGCACCGGCGTCTTGGGCTTGGCCCTGGCCGCCTTGGGGAACGCCGGGAGGTTGCTCGGCGCCGGCTTCGGGCCGGGCTGTACGACCTTGGTGACGTTGCTCTTGCTCTGCGCCTCGCGCAGCGCCTGGCCCAGGCCGTCGTTGAACCGGCCCAGTCCGTCGGCGCTGGTGAAGGCACCGGAGACCGCGAGGGTCGTGCTGGCCGCGATGGCCGGTGCGCCCGCCAGGCAGCCGATGCCGGTGATGCACAGGGCGCCGCCCGCGATGTCGCCGGACCCGCCCACGCCCATCATCACGACGCCGGTGCCCGTTTCGGCGAGCCCCACCCAGACGTCCTTGTTGGTCAGGATCGCTTCGCCGTAGGTGACGACCGTGTCCGCCGTGTCCGACAGCCAGTCCGGAATCCAGTCGTCGCCGGAGTCGTCCGGGGCTTCCTCGCTCTGCGCCTTCCGCCAGGCCTCCTCCGTCCTGCGGTACTCGGCCTCTTCCTGTTCCTGCTTGACGACGGCCGTGTGAAAGGCGTCCTGCGCCGCCTTGCCGGCGGCCGCCGAGTCCTTCCCCGCGGCGACGGCCGATGCGCGGGCGTCCCTGGCGGCGCTCCATGCCTCGTCGGCCGACCCCCGGGCCCAGTTGGCCGAACTCTGCGCCTGAGTGGCCGAATCGACCGCGCGGGCCGCCGCCGCATGGGCGTCCGCCTCCGCGGCGCGGGCCGTCCTGGCCGAAGCAGCGGCGTTCGCGGCGGACGTCTCGGCCTGTTTCGCGGACTTCGCGGCGTCGTCGGCGTATCCCTTGGCGGCCGTCGCCGATGCCTGCGCCTGCTTGGCGTACTCGGTGGCCTCGGCCGCGGCCTTGCGTGCCGTGGCGGCGACCTTGCCCGCCTCGGCGGCGTTCTTCTGCGCCGTGGCCGCGACGGAGGCGGCCTCGGAGATCATCTGCTGCACCAAGGCGACATGGCTCGCGGCCAGCTGGTCCTTGCGCTGCGCCTGGTACTGACCCCGCTGGATGAAGGCGTGCAGCAGCGCCGCCGGGCCCTCCAGCGCGATACGGGCCGCCGCCTTGACCTCGGGGCCGCCGCTGTCGATGAGCTGGGCCGCGCGTACCCGCTCGTCCTCGCTGCGGGCGTCGTACTGCCCCGAGGTGATGAACGCGCGGTACCTGGCGACGGACCCGGAGTTCAGCGCCGCACGTCCGGAGTCCTGGACGTTGGGCCCACCGCGGGAGATCACCTGCGTGATGTAGACGCGGAAGTCCTCAGCGACCGCCTGGTACTGGCCGTCCTGCAGGAATGTGCCGATCGCTGCCGCATCACCGTTCAGGGCCTCCTCGGCCTTGCTCCGGATGCCGGGCGACGGTGATTCCAGGGCCAGCGACTCCACCCGGGAGCGGTCGTCCTGCTGGGCGGCCTCCTCGCGGCCGGAGCGTGCGTAGTCGCTCACGTCGGTGTCCGTGCCGCCGAGGGCGTCCTCGGCCGCCGCACGGCTCCAGGGGCCCCGCGTCTTCATGGTGCGCAGCGCGATGTCACGGCCCTCGGCGGCCACGCTCCTGGTGTCGGCGCCGGGGCGGGCGGCCGCCGAGGCCAGTTGCCGGGCGTCGTTCTCGAGATCCTTGGACGCCTGGTCGACCCGGGCCCGTTCCGCTGCGCGCCGGTCTTCCTGAGCCTTGAGCTCCTTGGCCCTTTCGACGCCCTCGTTCGTGCGGGCGGTCAGCTCCTCCGCCTCGATCTGACGGGCGAGGTCGTGGACGGACTTGGCCTTGGCCACGGCCGCGCTCGCGGCGTCTGCCGCATCCTTGGCGGCCTTCGCGTGTGCGGTGGACTGGGCCGCCGCCTTGGCGGCCTCCCCGGCGTGGTCCGCTGCCTCGTCGGCCGCCTTCGCCGCGTTGTCCGCGTGTGTGGCTGCCGAGTTGGCCGCGTCGCGCGCCTCGCGGGCAGCCGTCGCCGCCTTGCGGGCCAGGCCTTCCGCTGCATTGGCGGCCCGCGTGGCCTCCGCGGCCTGGGCACGTGCCGCCGCGGCGGCCGCGTCAGCTTC
>NZ_JBEOZU010000040.1:0-82514 GCF_040298185.1 Streptomyces sp. NPDC001634
GCGTACCTCGACCCCGGCGAGGACCCGCTGCGCCGGCGCCCGCAGCGGCAGGTCGCGCGCCCGCAGCCGCGGCAGCAGCAGCCCGCGCCCGGGTACGGCCATCCGCAGCAGTACGCGCCCCAGCGGCAGCAGTACGCGCCCGCGCCGCAGCAGCAGCCCCAGCGGTACGCGCCCGCACCGCAGCAGCCCCAGCAGCCGGCACCGCGTCCGGCGCGTGAGCCGCGTCCGCCGCGGCAGCGCAGTGCCAACCCGATGAAGATCCCGGGCCTCGGCTGTCTGAAGGGATGCCTGTTCACGATCGTCATCCTGTTCGTTGCCGGGTGGCTGATCTGGGAGTTCAGTCCGCTGCAGCACTGGCTCGGTGTGTCGAAGTCGTACTGGGCGCAGCTGAGCGACTGGTACCACTCCGTGACGAACGCGATCGGGAAGCTGGGCTCGAAGTCCAAGTAGCCGCCCGGCCAACGGGGCGGCGACTCTGGGGATTTGTCGACATCTGACGGGTGATTTCCGTCTCGGCGGTGAAGGTTGCGCCTCCGGACGCGTAGTTTTGTCGACCGGCGGGCCGGGGTCCGCGGCGTCAGCCGCTGATGCCACGCCCCGGTACGGCGCAGCGTCGGCACCACGCGTCCCCAGTAGGAGCAGTCTTGGCACGGAAGATCGGCAGCCGGTACACCGCGAACCAGATCCTGGGACGGGGCAGCGCCGGCACGGTGTGGCTGGGCGAGGGGCCGGACGGGCCCGTCGCCATCAAGCTGCTGCGCGAGGACCTCGCCTCCGACCAGGAGCTGGTGGGCCGCTTCGTCCAGGAGCGCACCGCGCTGCTCGGTCTCGACCACCCGAACGTGGTCTCGGTACGGGACCTGGTGGTCGACGGCAACGACCTCGCCCTGGTCATGGACCTGGTCAGGGGTACGGACCTGCGGACCCGCCTGGACCGGGAGCGGCGGCTGGCGCCCGAGGCGGCCGTGGCGATCGTTGCGGATGTGGCGGAAGGGCTGGCGGCGGCGCATGCGGCGGGAGTCGTGCACCGGGATGTGAAGCCGGAGAACGTGCTGCTGGACATGCAGGGGCCGCTGGGGCCGGGCGGCTCGCATCCGGCGCTGCTTACGGACTTCGGGGTGGCGAAGCTGATCGATTCGCCGCGCCGCACCCGGGCGACAAAGATCATCGGCACTCCGGACTACCTGGCGCCGGAGGTGGTCGAGGGCCTGCCGCCGAGGGCGGCGGTGGACATCTACGCGCTGGCGACGGTGCTGTACGAGCTGCTGGCGGGCTTCACGCCGTTCGGCGGCGGCCACCCGGGTGCGGTGCTGCGCCGTCATGTCACGGAGACCGTGGTCCCCCTCCCCGGTATCCCGGAGGAGCTCTGGCAGCTGATCGTGCAGTGTCTGGCGAAGGCGCCGGCGTCCCGGCTGCGGGCGTCGGAGCTGGCGTCACGGCTGCGGGAGCAGCTGCCGCTGCTGGCCGGGATGCCGCCGCTGGACGTGGACGAGCCGGACGCGGAGCAGGCGGAGGAACCGTACGAGGCGGCCGTGCCGGGGGAGCAGACGGAGGCACGGGCGCGCCGTGGGTCGGTGCCGCTGGTGCCTCCGGCGAAGCCCGACTCCAATCGGGACACGCACACGTCGATGCGGGTGCCGGGACCGGACGAGCTGGCGGGCGGCGCCCTCGGCACGGCGCGCGCGCCCCGCGCGACGGGCGCCCCACGTCCGGGCTCGGCCCGCCATCGCACGGCGGCCCGCCGCCGCCGGATCGCACTGGGCGTGGCGACGGCGGCGCTGCTGGCGGCGGTCGGGGTGGGTGCGTGGCTGGCGACATCGGGGGACGACGGCGGGCAGCCCTCCGACAACACGAAGAACTCGGCGCCGGCGTCGCCCTGAGCCGCCACAGAGGTTTTTCGCCCCCGCCGCCCCTACCCGTCCCATCCCCCAGGGGCTCCGCCCCTTCGACCCCACCAGGGGCTCCGCCCCTTCGACCCCACCAGGGGCTCCACCCCTGGACCCCGGCGGGGACTGCGTCCCCTGCACCCCTGGCGGGGCTTCACCCTTGAACCTCGCCGGGGCTGTGTCCCCTGCATCCCGGTGGGGGCTGTGTCCCCTGCGCCCTTCGCGGGACTCCGTCCCTGGACCCCGGCGGGGTTCCGCTCTGGCCCCCGGTGGGGCTCCGCCCCTGGACCCCGGCGGGGACTGCGTCCCCTGTACCTCTCCCGGGCCTCTGCCCCTGCACCCCGCTGGGACCTCGCCCCCAGACCCCGTTCGGGCCCCAGACCCCGTTCAGGGGCCCGCCCCCGGACCCCCGCTCCTCGAGCGCCGGAGGGGCTGCATTTGCCGTACCGGGCGGTTTTCCCCCGGCCCGGGGCTGAATGTTTCAGCCCGTCCGGCGTTTGAGGACGAGGCCGTCAGGCCGATATGGGGGTCTGGGGGCGGCAGCCCCCAGGGCGGTCACCTCGCCGCCGGGTGCCCCGGTAACCGGCGGTCACCCGGCATTGGCTTTCCGGCGGAGCCGTTACGCTGGATGCGTGGCAGTCGTCGATGTATCCGAAGAGCTCAAGTCCCTCTCCTCGACCATGGAGTCGATCGAGGCCGTTCTGGACCTCGGCAAAATGAGGGCAGACATCGCCGTGCTCGAGGAGCAGGCGGCCGCGCCGTCCCTCTGGGACAACCCGGACGAGGCGCAGAAGATCACCAGCAAGCTGTCCCACCTCCAGGCCGAGGTCAGGAAGGCGGAGGCGCTGCGCGGGCGGATCGACGACCTCGGTGTGCTCTTCGAGCTCGCCGAGGCCGAGGACGACCCGGACACCCGCGCCGAGGCCGAGGCCGAGCTCGTCGACGTCAAGAAGGCGCTGGACGAGATGGAGGTCCGGACGCTGCTCTCCGGCGAGTACGACGCGCGCGAGGCGCTCGTCAACATCCGTGCGGAGGCCGGTGGCGTCGACGCCGCCGACTTCGCCGAGAAGCTCCAGCGCATGTACCTGCGCTGGGCCGAGCAGCACGGCTACAAGACCGAGGTCTACGACACGTCGTACGCCGAAGAGGCCGGGATCAAGTCCACGACCTTTGCCGTCCAGGCGCCGTACGCCTACGGCACCCTCTCCGTCGAGCAGGGCACCCACCGGCTGGTCCGTATCTCCCCCTACGACAACCAGGGGCGGCGGCAGACCTCCTTCGCGGGTGTGGAGATCCTTCCCGTCGTCGAGCAGTCCGACCACGTCGAGATCGATGACGCCGACCTCCGGGTCGACGTGTTCCGCTCCTCCGGCCCCGGCGGCCAGGGCGTCAACACGACCGACTCCGCCGTGCGCATCACCCACCTCCCCACCGGCATCGTCGTCACCTGCCAGAACGAGCGGTCCCAGATCCAGAACCGGGCCTCCGCGATGAACGTCCTGCAGGCCAAGCTCCTCGAGCGGCGCCGGCAGGAGGAGCAGGCCAAGATGGACGCCCTCAAGGGCGACGGCGGCAACTCCTGGGGCAACCAGATGCGTTCGTACGTCCTGCACCCGTACCAGATGGTCAAGGACCTGCGGACCGAGTACGAAGTCGGCAACCCCGAGGCCGTGTTCAACGGCGAGATCGACGGGTTCATCGAGGCCGGGATTCGCTGGCGCAAGCAGCAGGAGAAGTAACACCGGGTACGAGCGGTCACACGGCCGCCGGAAAACGGTGCTTTGTCGACAAGGCAACTGCCCCCGAGTCAGGGGCAGTTGCCTTGTCTGTCTTTGATGCCTGGGTTTTACATCACACTCACAGTCCCGCCACTCCCGCAAAAGATCATTTAGTGGACATCGCGTACGCAACGACCTTGACGTTGCTGTGAAAACTCGGAAGGGTAAGCACGGCATGCGTATCTCTGGGGCGCATGTGAACCGGGGGGCTCCAGTACAGCCGTCCCCGACGCCGTGGCCCCGTGCGCTGCTCCAATGACGATCGGCTACTGGGGGTAGCAGGCAGATGACCAAGAAGACGCGGATCCGGGTGGCGCGGATAGCCGCCGGTGCGGTGATTGCCGCCGGCGCTTCGCTGACCGCCGCGGGTGCCGCTTCGGCGCTCGACATCAGCATCGGCGCGAGCGCCGGTGACAACGGCGTGGGCGTCGGGGTGAACGTCCGCGACGGCGGCGACGACCCGACCTCTCCTCCGCCCACCGAGACCGGTATCCCGACGGCTCCGGTGACCCCTCCGACCTCGGAGCCTCCGACCTCGGAGCCTCCGACCTCGGAGCCTCCGACCACGGAGCCTCCGACCTCTCCGGGGCCGACCGACCCGTCCCAGCCCACCGGCAACCCCACCGAGCCGACGGAGGGCCCGACCCACGGCAACGGCGGCGGGAACGGTAATGGGAACGGCAACGGCAACGGTGGCGGCGACAACACCAACCCCGATGGCGGCAACAGCCCGGTCCAGCAGGGCAAGGGCTCCTCGGTGCTGACCGACACCGGTTCGGACAGCTCCAACTCCGACACCTCCGCCCAGGGCAAGGGCGGCAAGCAGCTGGCCGAGACGGGTGCCGGTCAGACGGCGTTCCTGCTGGTCGGAGCCGCCACGATGATCGCCGGCGGTATCGGCTTCCGTGTGCTGCCGCGCCTTGTGAGCGGCCGCGGCGGGGCCGCTGCCTGATCAACGGGATCAACGGGAGCAGGCCTCATCCGGAGGCCCCCGACCCGTCCGCAGGCGTAAGAAACGCGTGAGAAGGGCCCGGGGCGTCATTCGCCCCGGGCCCTTCCCGTACGTCGTACGTCTGTTCCCGCTCTGCTACGCCGTCTGGTGCGCCAGCAGCGCAACCGCCGCGATCAGCACCGCCACGAGCACGATCAGCGCCGTCGGATTCAGCCCTGACCAGGGGTTTTCCTGCTGGAGTCGCTGTCGGCTGGCACGGCAGACGGGGCAGCGGCCCTCACTGACGGGCGCAGCGCAGTTCGCGCACACCAATCGGTCGTACGTCATGCGCCTCGCCCTCCTTGTGCCGCTTCCACGTACACAACGCTTACGGGAACGCACGCGTTCCCCACTCCACTGTGCCAGGTTCCGCGAGTCGCTGCGCGGGCTCGGCCGGCCAAGGCCCTCGGAGGGGCGGCTCGGTCCCCGGGTGTCGCGGGATGACGCTCCGGGGACATTCCTGCTCGGCAGGCATGGACAAAACGCGCAACTCACGCGCAACCCCGACCGGCGACTGCGCTCGTACACCCGCTTCGCGTATGGTCACGCTCACCTACCCCCAACGGCCCGTGGTGCATCCGTGATCCGATTCGACAACGTCTCCAAGGTCTACCCCAAGCAGAGCCGCCCTGCCCTCCGGGATGTCTCCCTCGAGGTCGAGAAGGGCGAGTTCGTCTTCCTCGTGGGGTCCTCCGGCTCCGGAAAGTCCACCTTCCTGCGGCTCATCCTCCGCGAGGAGCGGTGCAGCCAAGGCCAGGTGCACGTCCTGGGCAAGGACCTCGCACGCCTCTCCAACTGGAAGGTGCCGCAGATGCGCCGCCAGCTGGGGACGGTCTTCCAGGACTTCCGGCTCCTGCCGAACAAGACGGTCGCCGAGAACGTGGCCTTCGCCCAGGAAGTCATCGGCAAATCGCGCGGCGAGATCCGCAAATCCGTGCCCCAGGTGCTCGACCTCGTCGGGCTCGGCGGCAAGGAGGACCGGATGCCCGGCGAGCTGTCCGGTGGTGAGCAGCAACGCGTCGCCATCGCGAGGGCCTTCGTCAACCGGCCCAAGCTGCTGATCGCGGACGAGCCCACCGGCAACCTCGACCCGCAGACCTCCGTCGGCATCATGAAGCTGCTCGACCGGATCAACCGGACGGGCACGACCGTGGTGATGGCAACCCACGACCAGAACATCGTGGACCAGATGCGCAAGCGCGTCATCGAGCTGGAAAAGGGCCGCCTCGTCCGCGACCAGGCGCGTGGCGTCTACGGCTACCAGCACTGAGTTCCACGGAAAGGCTTAGCAGACGCCATGCGCGCGCAGTTCGTTCTGTCGGAGATCGGTGTCGGTCTCCGCCGCAATCTGACGATGACCTTCGCGGTGATCGTCTCGGTCGCCCTCTCCCTCGCCCTGTTCGGCGGCTCGCTCCTCATGAGTGACCAGGTGAACCAGATGAAGGGCTACTGGTACGACAAGGTCAACGTCTCGATCTTCCTCTGCAACAAGAGCGACGCGGAGTCCGACCCCAACTGCTCGAAGGGCGCGGTCACCGAGGAGCAGAAGAAGCAGATCCTCGACGACCTGAACAAGATGGGGTCCGTCGTCCAGAAGGTCACCTACGAGTCGCAGGACGAGGCGTACAAGCACTACAAGGAGCAGTTCGGCGACTCCCCGCTGGCCAGTTCGCTCACCCCGGACCAGATGCAGGAGTCGTACCGCATCAAGCTGAAGAACCCGGAGCAGTACCAGGTCATCGCGAGCGCCTTCAACGGCCGCGACGGCGTGCAGTCGGTGCAGGACCAGAAGGGCATCCTGGACAACCTCTTCGGTCTGCTGAACGGCATGAACTGGGCGGCGCGCGCGGTCATGGCGATGATGCTGATCGTCGCGCTGATGCTGATCGTCAACACCGTGCGCGTCTCGGCGTTCAGCCGTCGTCGTGAGACCGGCATCATGCGGCTCGTCGGTGCCTCCGGCTTCTACATCCAGGCGCCGTTCATCATGGAGGCCGCTGTCGCCGGGCTCATCGGCGGCACGGTCGCCTGTGGATTCCTGTTGATCGCCCGGTACTTCATCATCGACCACGGCCTGGACCTGTCCCACAAGCTGAATTTGATCAACTTCATCGGCTGGGACGCCGTGCTGACGAAGCTGCCGCTGATACTCGCCACCAGTCTGCTGATGCCGGCGCTTGCCGCATTCTTCGCGTTGCGCAAGTACCTGAAGGTGTGATGCATGCCAATGGGGGCGTACGGGCAACTTCCCGTACGCCCCCTTGCGTTGTCCTAGACTCACCCGCATGTCAGGCCGAGACCTGTTCTGTCAGCCCCGCCGCATCCGCCACGGGGCGGCCCTGACGTTGGTTTTCGCGAGCGTCCTCGCCACCGGCGCCGCGACCGGCTCGTTCGACGAATCCGTACGGTTTGCCCCCTCCGCCAAGGCGGCGGCCCCGGCCGGGAATCATGACGACGTCACCGAGGCGGCGGCGAAGGCGATGGCCGACGGCAAGTCCCCGATGGAGGCCGCCGAGCGCGCAGTCAGCCGCAGCGGCGACCGTTGGAGCGCCGTCTACTCCCAGGGCGAGTACCAGGAGTTCGAGGAGGCCCTCGACGGCGAGTACACCGGCGTCGGCCTGTCGGCCCGGCGTGAGAGCGACGGCCGGATCGAGGTGACATGGGTGCAGTCCGGCTCGCCCGCGGCCGCCGCCGGGATCCGCAGGGGTGACCGGCTGCGCACTGTCGACGGCGAGGATGTCGACGGCAGGCCCGTCACCGAGGTCGTCTCCCTGCTGCGCGGCGACGCCGACGACGCGGCCGCCGGTACCCGGGTCCGGCTCGGCATCCAGCGCGGCACCCACACCTGGAGCGAGGTTCTGCGCCGGGCACGGCTGTCCACGGACTCGGTGACCGTGCACCGCCTCGCCGGCGGCATCACCGTGATCAAGGTCGCCGCCTTCACCAAGGGCTCCGGGGACCTCGTACGGAGTGCCGTCGCCGCAGCGCCCAAGGGTGCCGGGATCGTCCTCGATCTGCGGGGCAACTCCGGCGGGCTGGTCATCGAGGCCGTCGCCGCCGCGTCCGCCTTCCTCGACGGCGGGCTCGTGGCGACGTACGACGTCAACGGTGACCAGCGCGCGCTGCACGCAGACCCGGGCGGCGACACCACCAGACCCCTGGTCGCGCTCGTCGACGGCGGCACGATGAGCGCGGCCGAGCTGCTCACCGGTGCCCTCCAGGACCGCGGCCGGGCGGTCGTCGTGGGCACCCGCACCTTCGGCAAGGGGTCGGTCCAGATGCCGAGCCGCCTCCCCGACGGCTCCGTGGCGGAACTGACCGTCGGGCACTACCGCACCCCCTCGGGCCGCAGCGTCGACGGCCGCGGCATCACCCCCGACCTGGAGGCCGACGGCGCGGCGCTGGCGCGGGCGGAGACCGTGCTGAGCGGCCTGGGTGACACCTCGTGATCCCTGGGTAATCGGCTTTCCCTTTCAGCCCCCACTGGTGCGAAAATGGCTGTCACTATGGCCAAGGGAATGTACGTACCGAAAGAGTCCCAGCAGAAGCAGGGGACGGCCGCCAAGTCCAAGGACGGCGAAAAGGGCGGCAAGCGCAAGATCGTTGCGCAGAACAAGAAGGCGCGCCACGACTACGCGATCATCGACACCTACGAGGCGGGTCTCGTCCTGTCCGGCACCGAGGTGAAGTCGCTGCGGCAGGGGCGGGCCTCGCTCGTCGACGGCTTCGTGCAGATCGACGGGCGCGAAGCGTGGCTGCACAACGCCCACATTCCCGAGTACAGCCAGGGCACCTGGACCAACCATGCCGTGCGCCGCAAGCGCAAGCTGCTGCTGCACCGCGAGGAGATCGACAAGCTGGAGGCGAAGTCCCAGGAGACGGGTCACACGATCGTGCCCCTCGCGCTGTACTTCAAGGACGGCCGGGCCAAGGCCGAGATCGCCCTCGCACGGGGCAAGAAGGAGTACGACAAGCGGCAGACGCTGCGTGAGCAGCAGGACCGCCGGGAGTCGGACCGCGCCATCGCGGCGGCGAAGCGCCGACAGCGGGGCGTGTAGCGGCGGGGAATGAGGTGGCATCGGCGTGCGTTGGTCACGTAGGATGTCACTGCACCTCACAGCGGGTGCACGCCCTCCTCGGGGGGTTGAAAAAACAACATGGGGATGATCGGTTTCGACAGCGGCTGTCGAAGCAGGGGAAGCGTGTCGAGGAAGCGGCCATGATCTCGCAAACCACAGGCCGAAAAAAATAATCGCCACTGTTAAGAGCGATTCTCCCGAGCGTTTCGCCCTCGCTGCCTGATAAGTAGCGACGCGAAACCCTCCTGAATGGGAGTGTCAGCCCGGGCTTGTTCCCGACCCGGATCCTGGCATCAGCTAGGGGACTAAACCTTGATCCCGGTCACGGGGTGAAGAGGGAAACCAAACAGTGACTGGGCCCGTCGGAGACTTGTCCGCGTGATCTCCGGGGCCGAGAAAAGCGCAGCGGACTGCACACGGAGAAGCCCTGGTTCCGCACCGTTGGACGCGGGTTCGATTCCCGCCATCTCCACGAGTTGGAGGTGGACCGTGCTCGCGAACAGCGCGAGCCCGGTCCACCTCGTCGTTGGTCTGGGGCATGGCCCCCAGACCCCCGCATCCCATGTGGGCGAGGCCCTGTTGCTCTTGAGCAACAGGGCCTTTGTCGTTGGTGCGCGGGGGCGTACGGGCGGGTCCCGGGAGGTCGTGATTCGGCCAACTTGCGCGGCACTGCGGCCCCATTGCCCTCGATCTTCACAAGCGCCACACATGTTCCACCCAGTCTCCTCATGCGGGGCCGACGGCGGTTTTCGGCCACGCCCTTTCGTAAAACTCTTTCCCAGCAGCTGTTTGACATGTCTATGGTGACCGTCGCGCCGGGCGGACCTGACCCTCCGCCACCGCGCCTCAGCCCGCGGCCGGGGGGACCGCCGTGACGCCTGCCTCCACCGACGGGCATTTCCGCCCGCCCTTTTCACGAGTCTTCGATCCGGCGGATCCCGACTGACCCCACAAAGGACCCACCTGCCCATGTTCCTGCTCCGCCTCCTCCCCCCGCTGCCCCGCGAGATATCCCTCGCCGTCGTCGGGCTGCTCTTCGGTCTGTTCCTGGCCGTGCAGGGTGCGTTTCAGGCCTATGCGGAGGCGACCGGAGTCCCCGGCACGGTCACCATCACCGAGTGCACGCCCGCGACCGGCGGCTTGAGCGACCTGTGGCAGGACGGCTGGGCCTGCGAGGGCTCGTTCGCCGCCACCGACCACAGCGTCAACATCAGCAGCGTCGCCGTCGACGGGGTCATCGAGACCCGTCCCGCCGACGGCACCCTGCCCGCCCTCGTCGACGGGTCGGGCGACCACACCGCCACCCGCAACGGCTCCGGCAGCTGGAAGATTCCGACCCTCACCGGCGTCGTCATCCTCGCCTTCACCGCCTGGCGGATCCGCACGGTCAGAGCCATGCTTCGCCGGCGCCGAGTTGTGCGGGCCGCCGACTCGGGTGGCCTGACCCCCGGGCCGGTGAACGAAGGAAGCAGCGCGGGGAGAGAGATGACGTCGGAGCAGGACAAGCCGCACTACGTGGCGCCCGCGAAGGAGCCGAACGCCTGGGGGCAGGCCGTCGCGGCCGTGGCGGTGGTTGGGGCCCTCGGTGTCGCTCTGTGGATGGGCGGGGAGACGTCGTCCTCGAACAGCGCCCCGTCGCCTGCCAGGTGCTCGGGCGGGGAGCCCGAGAAGGCGCCGCGGGATTCCGGGAAGGCGCCTCGGCACGTCTCCGGGGCGCAGCTGTGCAAGGCGCTGAACCGTCCCGACCTCGCTGAACTGCTCGGAACCCCGGGGGAGACCGTGAAAACCGCCGACGGCAGCGGCGGCTCCCTCAAGCTTGCGGGCGGCAAGGAGATCGACACTCCCTCGGCCCAGGTCGAGTTCAGGACCTACAACGTGACGCTGTCGGCCACCTACGACCGTCTTCCGGTGGCCACATCCGCGGCGCTTCTGGGGGACGACGCGCGCCCGCGGACGGTTCTGGGGCGCCCGGCGGTCTTCTACTCGGACCGCACCATCAGCATCCGCTTCCGCCTCGACGGGAGCGACGCCACCAGCGGTCCCGGCGTCCCGGCCCGCGTCCTCACCGTGGCCCAGGACAAAAAGGACAGTGGCGGCTCCTTCGAGGTGACCCTGTGGCGCACGGACGGCGGGGTGCCGGACGACGCGGTGCTGCTCCGCGTCGCCGAGAAGGTGCTGCCGACGGTCCCCGGGTGGGCCGCCCCGTACTCGGCCGACCGGGCCGGCTGAAACGTTCTGACCGCGGTTGCGCGATGGCTGCGGCTGGATGAGGACGCGGGCTCTCACCAGCGACAACGAGGCTCGCCCGTACACCTGGCACTTGATGGTCTTGATCGGTGAACGCGGAGAAGTCTCCGTCGTACCCTGCCGAGAGCGGCCTCGACAGTCGGTACAGGCGGGGCATGCCGGTCAGAGAAAGGTCACCTGCATGATGTAGAGCCGTTCATGGCGGGGGACGATCAGATAGTTGAAAAAGCCTCCGGGCACGTGGGCGAAGCCTCCGTTCGGTCCTTCTCCCTGATACGTAGTGCCGTCGAGATAGAACGCTGCCGCGGCGCGGACCAGTTCGTCGGCCTTCTTCTCGACCTCGGCGATGAACGCGGGAGGGGCACCGCCCGCGACATGCTGCTCGTCCGGGTCGTACTCCCATTGCCAGGTCACGTGGACACCGCCCGCAGGGCCTCCGCTTCGACGGCGGCCAGGTCGTTCATGCCGGATCGGAATGCGGGGTCGTCCTTACTGTTTGTGCCGTGCACGGTGGCCAGCGCGGCGCGGTAGCGGGCAGACAGGTCAGGGCGTCGTTCGATCTCGACCTGTGCGTGCCAGTGGGTGAGCCAGTGCTGGAGATGGCCGATCTTTCCATCGGCGATGGCGGCGGCGAGAGCTTGTTCCTTGTGCCGCTCCATGTCGCTGAGCCGGTGGGGAGCGACGCGGGCGAGTGCGACACGGACGGCCTCGGGGGTTCGTTCGGGCCGAGGGATCAGCTCCTGCCCGTGATCAGGCTGGGTGGTCACGCGAGGCTCCTTCGTTATGTGCTCCCTGCTGCCTACGGTACTGGCGGGGCGGGGCAACGGCACCGGATTCACTGCTGACGTCGCGGGGCTGTCGTCGTACCAGCGGCGTGTCGGCATTGGCGCCGACGCCCTGTGAACGGAGCAGACTCAGCGTGAACGCCGACGGAGTTCCGCGGCACCTTCTGTCCGCTACCAGGGGCTACGACGTGGGAACCTGCAGTTCGAACCAGACCGTCTTGCCGATGCCGCCGGGGCGGGGCTCGGCGCCCCACTTGTCCGCCAATGCCTCCACGAGGGTCAGGCCCCGGCCGCCCTCGTCGTCCGGAGATGCCTCGCGGGGCGTGGGCAGCGTGTCGTTCGCGTCCGTCACCGAGACATGCAGGCGGTCCGCCTCCAGGATGCAACGGGCCCGGATCTCGCGTCCCGGCGGGACCTTCGCGTGGCGGTACGCGTTCGTCATCAGCTCGCTGAGCAAAAGTACGGCCGTTTCCGTCACCTCGTTGGGGAGCTTCCAGGACGTGGCCTGTTCGCGGAGGAGGGTTCGGGCTCGGCCCACGCTGCGGGCGTGGCGAGGCAGGCGCCACTCGATGTCCTTGGGGAGCGCGGAGGGGGAGGTCCGGGGAGCGGAGTCCGTGGGCGGCGTCGGCATGCGCGGGCGGTTCCTTGAGTGTGATTCACCGTCATTTACCGAGATCAGGCTGGTGGTTCGCGCGTAGCCTCGGGAGTAGCGGAGCGGGTACACAGCGTGCTTGTACACGGTGTGTTGCGGCGGAAGGCGGGTGGGCGCGTGGCTTCCGGGGAGTCCCAGCAGGCGCAGCAGAACTGGCGGTACTGCGGTGGCCAGGTGAAGTTGTGGCGGGAGGAGGCAGGGGTCAGCCGTCAGGCGCTGGCTGATGAGGTCGGGTACGACTACGAGTACGTCAAGTCGATGGAGTGCGGGAGACGGCGGCCGACGCTCCGGTTATTGCAGGTCGCGGATCAGATGTGCGGGGCGCGGGGGAAGTTGGTGGCCGGGCATGAGTTTCTGAAGCCGGAGGCGTTCCCTCAGCGGACACAGCAGTACGTGTTGGTGGAGGAGGAGGCGATCACCCTGTACTCGTACGCGGCCATGTTCATTCCTGGCCTGCTACAGACCAAGGAGTACGCCCACGAGCTGATCAGCAACAGCTGCCCTCCGCTTGACGAGGAGACGATCGAGGAGCGCGTCGCGGCTCGGCTGAAGCGCCAGGAACTGCTGACCAGGAAACCTTTGGCGCACTTCAGCTTTGTGATCCACGAGGCCGCGCTCCGCGCGATGGTCGGCGACCGGGAGGTCATGTGCAGGCAGCTCAACCGCCTGTTGGAGGCGGGGAGACTGCGGAACGTGTCCGTCCAGGTCCTGCCATTCGCGTCGGCTCCCCCTGTGGCGCTCGGCGGCCCGCTGGTCCTCGTAGAAACGAAGGAGCACGAGCACTACGCCTACGTTGAGGGGCAGGAGACGGGAGCGCTTTACGCTGATGCCGACAAGCTCAACGCCTTGACGCAACGCCATGGCATGATCCGCATGCAGGCGCTTAACGTCGAAGAGTCTGCTCGGTTCATCACGAAGGTGGCGGAGGAGTTATGAGCGCTGAGCTGTCGTGGTTCAAGTCCAGCTACAGCGACGACCAGGGCGGCGAATGCATAGAAATTGCCGCCTGCCCCCACACCATCCACATCCGCGACTCGAAGCTCGGAGCTCGAAGCCCCCGCTTCGCCGTCCCCCTGGACGCCTGGGCCGCCTTCGTCGCGTACGCCGCCCGCGAGGCCTGAGCCCCGGGCTCCGAGCCTCGGGGCGTGCCTCGATCCGCACGCCCCAACCCATCTGAACCGGTCACTGCCCTCCACAAAAAAGCCATGTCTTGTGCTCAGTTGATACACGGATCTATCGTGGCCGCCGTGCCCGGCGGAGACGACCACTCCGTCAGTGTGCACATCGACCAGCGACCGGGGGGACACCGTCGCTAACGGGGAGGGGTACTTCGTCATGCCGCGATTTCTGGCGCATCTGAGCCGTACCGAGTCCTGACCGACTCGCGGCACTTCCACCTCTTCGGACGGGCACCCCCGCCTGCCCTCTTCACGAAGAACGGATGTTCTTTTGCGTTCCAGACGTTTCAGGCGTTCCAGACGTTCCATATCAGGCCCGCTCCTCGCCCTCGCCGTCCTGACCACCCTCGCCGCCCGGCCGGATCTGATCGGCCGGCCCATCGACAGCAGCCCCGTGGCCGACAGCTACGACGGCTTCGACGCCACGGCCGCCGAGCAGTTGCGGCAGGACCAGTGCCTGATGGCCGATGCGCTGCGCCTCGGCGGTCCGGCCATGTTCGGCACCGCGCAGGACGCCCTCAACCAGACCCCGGACAAGCTGCACACGGCGGCGAACCGGGAGTACTGGAAGGACACCCCCCTGTCCAAGGCGTTCGACCAGGACAAGGCCGCCGCCGACAAGGAAGGGTCGGCGCTCCACGACCACGTCACGGACTGGCAGGCGCCGCTCGACGGTCTGTCCACGCCTGCGGGATTCACCGAGACCGGGTTCCACTGGCCCCCGGGGGCCGGCGGGCAGGGCGACAACTTCTTCGACCAGACCGGCATCACCAAGTGGATCTGGGCCCAGTTCTGGAAGGACGAGGGCGACTTCTACCAGGACCCGACCCCGAAGGCCGACGACGCCACGGTCAAGGCCCTCAAGGACCTCGGTACCCCGCTCTACGGCAAGGACCCGGACCCGTCGCTCCCCAATCCGCAGTGGCAGCAGGCGTTTGCCGAGCACCAGGCGTGGGACAACCTGGTGAACTGGTCCCTGGAGCCGACAGGCGCCGACAACGCCCGTCTCTTCCTGTCGTCCGGCGGGTTCGCGCGTACCGCGCCCGACCCGGACAGCCTTGAGTTCCGGCTCGGGGTGGAGGACCTGAAGTCCCGGTTCGCGGCCTGTGCGTGGCGCACCCCGGTCGACCCGGACAAGGTCCTCGGCAAGGAGGTCGCCGCCGCGTCCGCCGAGTGGCAGCAGGAGATCGCCGGGCAGACCACGCAGCGCAACCAGATCCTCGGCGCCAACCGCGACGCCACCAAGGCCCTCGCCGCCGGCTCCAAGGCGCTGGGCGAGATGCTCGGCCAGTCCTGGATCGCCGACCACCTGGCCCGCTGGCAGGATTACTGGTCCGCGGGCGGTCCCGGCTGGATCGGCGACAGCCCGATGGTCATCCACGCGCACGGCGCGTCCGACAAGTGCCTCGAAGCGCAGGGAGGCAAGAAGGACAACGGCACGCCGGTGCAGATCTACACCTGCAACGGCACCGCGGGCCAGAAGTGGCAGATCCGCGGCGACGCGCTGGTCAACGTGAACTCCGGCAAGTGCCTGGACGTGAAGGGCTCCGGCACGGCGAACGGGACCGCGGTGCAGCTCTTGACGTGCAGCAGCAGCGGCGCCCAGAAGTGGGACTACGGCACGCACGGGACGACACGGCTGTACAACGCGGCCACCGGCAACTGCCTGGACCTGCAGACGTACGACAACGGTCGCGACGCGCGGATGTGGGACTGCAAGGGCACCGATCCGCAGAAGTTCGACGTCACCCCGTCCGGGCACAACGGCACCGACAGCCTGAGCTACCCGACGAAGGCTCAGTTCGACAAGGCGAAGAAGGGCGTCACGGACGCCCAGACCGAGGCGAAGAAGCAGCTCGACCTGATCAAGGCCCAGGCCACCGCGGCGAAGAAGGCCGCCACCGACACGGACACCGCCGAGCAGGCCGCGTACGCGATCGCAGACGCGGCGGGTGCCCCCAGGGGCCGTGCGCTGCTGGTCGGACAGCAGAAGGCCCAGGTGACGAAGGCGTCGTCGGCGGCGTTGGACGCGCTGTCGAAGGCCGGTGACACCGCTTACGCGGCAACGCGCGCCTCCGCGGGAGACAGCGAGACCATCGCGGCCCGTGCCCTGACGCAGGCCGCGGCGTCGAAGGCCGCGTTCCGTACGGCCGCTGCGCAGGAGGCCAACGCGCAGGCGAAGGCGGCTGCCGACGCCGCCGCGGTGCAGGCGAAGAACGCCAAGGACGCCCGGGACACCGCCCTGGCCAAGCTCGCCGAGACACAGAAGGCCGAGGCGGACGCCAAGGCGGCGGCTGCCACGGCGCACGCCAAGCGCCTTGACGCGGAGGCGGAAGAGGCGACGGCGAAGGCGGAGAAGGAGACCGCCGCCGCCAAGCAGGCCGAGGCCGCCGAGCACAAGAAGAACGCCGAGGGCTACGCGCAGACGGCCAAGGCCGCCGAGGACAAGGCGGAGGCCGCCGCGTCCACCGCGAGTGACAGGCGCAAGGACGCCGAAGCGGCCCGGGACGAGGCGAAAGCCAAGCGGGATGACGCGTGGGACGCCAAGCAAAAGGCGAACGCCGCACGCGCCAAGGCCGACGCGAAGGACGCCTACGCCGACGCCCACGAGTCCGACGCCAACGCCAAGGACGCCCGCGCGGCGGCGGACGACGCCGACAAGGCCGCCGACGATGCCGAGTCGGCCGCGACGTCGGCCGACTCCGAGGCGGACGCGGCGACCCAGGCGGCTGCCGACGCCGACGCGGCGGCGACACGCGCCGAAGCGGCGGCCAAGCGGGCCCGCTCCGATGCCGACGACGCCAAGGCCGCGAAGCTGAGGGCGGACGCGGACGTGCGTACGGCGACCAGCGCGGCGGCGGACGCCATCAAGGCCTCCCAGACCGCGGCCACCGCCGCACGCACCGCGGTCAAGCTGGCCGACGACGCCGAGAAGGACGCCGCCAACGCCAAGACCCAGGCCGACGCGGCCAAGGCCGAGGCCGCCAAGGCCGTCGCCGGCGCGACCGACGCGGCCGGGCACGCGTACATCACCGCGCAGGCAGCGGAGGACGCCCGTAACTCCGCCCAGCAGGTGGCGGCCCCGGCGAACGACGCGATCCAGCTCGGCTCCCCGTACGTCACCACCGACTCCGCCGCAGGTCTTGTGGTCCTGACGGGCCAGTCGTCGAAGACGATCGCCGAGCAGCAGCAGGCCGTGGCCGAGGCGCACGCCGCGAACGCCCAGAAGGCCGCCGACCAGGCGCAGAGCCTGGCCAACGCGGCGACCGGCGACGCGAAGGCCGCGTACACCATCGCCGCCGAGGCCGCAGGACACGCGGCGGACGCCCGCAAGTCGGCGAAGGAGGCGCTGGGTTACGCCGCTGAGGCGGCGAAGGCGGCGGCGGACGCGCAGAAGTCGCTGGCCAACACCATCGAGTACGACAGGCAGGCCACCGAGGACTCCGACGCCGCCGACAAGGCCGCAGGACGTGCCGAGGGCTATGCCAAGGACGCCCGCGACTCCGCCGACCAGGCGGAACTGGACGCCGAAGCCGCCCGTACCGCCGCCTCCGAGGCCGAACAGGCGGCCAAGGACGCCCGTGCGGCGGCCGACCGCGCCGACGCCGACGCCACCGCGGCCGAACAGGCGGCGAAGGACGCCCAGAAGTACGCGGACCAGGCGCAGGAGGCGTACAAGGAGGCGCAGCAGAACGACGCCAACAAGCAGGTGCAGACCGGCGCGGCGACCGGTGTCGGAGGGGTGTTCTCCGTCATCGACGACATCAAGCAGCACGGTGATCCGGAACAGCTCCCCAACGAGTGCCACGGCATCGACTGCAACACGCTGGTGTTCGTGGCGCACTTCGACGCGGTGGTCAGCTACTACCTGTGCACCAACCCCGACGTGCCCGCCACGGAGGCCGGCTGCCCCGCCGAGGACACGGTCTTCCTCAAGACGGTGACGGTCCCGAATCTGACCAAGACCGTCAAGGTCTCCGCGTGGGATGTGACCGTGGATGTCTGGAAGGGCATCTACAAGTCGATCATCGGTGACTTCACCGGCTGCTACCACAAGTTCAACGGCGACGGCAGCGGCAGCTACGGCGACTGCGCCTGGGCCGCCACCTGGCTCCCGCTCGGCGGCCCGCTCGGGAAGATCGCCGAGGCGATTCGCGCCGTGGACGCCGCGATGCGCACCGGAGTCGGAGTTTCCGACGCCCTGAAGGCGCTGAGGGCACTGGACGTGGACGCCCAGGCGCTGGCCGACATCGAGCGAACCGTGGACGCCTACGAGGAGGCGCGCACAGCGTGCCCGCTCAACAGCTTCCCCGGCACCACCGAGGTCGTCCTGGCCGACGGCAGCCGCAAGCCGCTCCGTGACGTACGGACCGGAGACCTCCTGCTGTCCGCCGACCCGGCGACCGGACGCACGCAGGGCGAGCCGGTCACGCGTACCTTCCACCACACCGCCGTCGACCTGGTCGATGTGACCCTGGCGGACGGCGGACGCCTCACCAGCACACCCGGACACCGGTTCTTCGTCACCGGCCGCGGCTGGACCCTGGCCTCCGACCTGCGGCCGGGCGACGGCCTGCGCACCCCGGACGGCACCCTCCGCACCGTGGCCGCGCTGCTCGACCGGAACGACAAAACGCCCCGGACCGTGTACGACCTGACCGTGTCGGGCCTGCACACCTTCTACGCGGTGGCGGGCGGTACCCCGGTCCTGGTCCACAACTGCAACAACCTCGTGGGTGACGAGACCGACTTCCCCGGACAGGCGCACACCCTCGACGAGCACGTGCGCCCCGACAAGGCGAGGGCGATGGACCTGGCCGCCGAGAAGACGGCGAAAAACAACGGTAGGCGCACGCCGAACAGCGTGTGGATCAATCAGGAGAAGGCTCAGGAGATCGTCAACTTCGCGCTGAAGGACCAGGCCAGCAGGATCAGCAGGTGGCTGCGGGAGAACAAGACGAATGAAGTGAGCTGGACGGGTAACTTCGGTCCGCGGGACTCCTCCCTCGGCACGGTGTACTGGGCGGACGGGGCCGAGAAGGCCGCCGGCAACCGGTTCTTCATCAAGCTCGTGAGAGCGCCGGGGCACAAGAGTGGCTATTACGTGCAAACGTGCTTCCCGATGTAAGGAGGTGACACGCAGTGCATCGCTTCACCGACTTCGACTTCGGTGTCTCGTGGGTGATGGGTTTCTTCCACGAGGACTGGATTCACGACGGGGACACGGCTGCCGACGTCGTCGCGAAACATCTCCCGGAACATGCGGACGACGTGGTCCAGGCGGTCCGCCGCGACGCCCGGACGCTCCTCGACAACCTTCCCTCGGAGACGCTCGAGGTGCTGTGGACTGCCGGAGCGCAGTACATGCCGAGCTTCGAGGGGACCTCGGGATCGGAGTGGACGCGGACGGTCATGGACCTCTGTGATGCCCGGCTGTCGGCGAAGGCGGACGTAAGTCCGCTCGCCGGGGCCGACACGGAGGACGGTTCGGCGCAGCGGGACGCGGTCATCGCCGAGATCGAGCGGGCGGAGTTCCTGGCCGCCGAGGTGCGCGAGGCGCTCGTCGAGTGCGCTCGCCACTGCACTCCGGACCTG
This sequence comes from Streptomyces sp. NPDC001634, assembly GCF_040298185.1. Taxonomy (NCBI): domain Bacteria; kingdom Bacillati; phylum Actinomycetota; class Actinomycetes; order Kitasatosporales; family Streptomycetaceae; genus Streptomyces; species Streptomyces sp. NPDC001634. The sequence continues at coordinate 19,192 of NZ_JBEOZU010000040.1, forward strand.
GCGTTCCGGATCCTGCTGAGCACCATGGTGAACACGCCGGGTGGGTCGCTGTCTCCGGACCAGTACACGAGGATGGAGGCGATCGGATCGGCCCTCCACTACGGCGAGTTCGTGGTGGACTCAGTCAGGTTCCTGGTGGAACAGGACTAGCGAGGGGATCCGATCCTTCTCGGACGGCGGTTCTCTCCGGGCGAAGTCCCGGAGAGAACCGCCGTCTTCGTCGTTGTCCGACATTCGCCTGCTTTACATAGCCAACCGTCGAAAATCGTACATTCCTGCTATGTGTGAAGTAGCTGGCATATGACGGGGGTTATGGCGATACGATCAGCGCGCGCACTGAACGCGCCCTCCTTCCAAGGACGTTCCGGGCCCCACGCCTTCGGGGCCCGGCCCGAGCCTGAAGGCGGCAGTCACCGGGATCTTGGCTGCCTCGTCTGGAAGGAGGGCGCTGATGGGGCGCCATCGGAAGCCGAAGAAGCCTCTGTACAAGCGGATCATCGCGGTGATCCGGGAGCTGTGGAGGTGGCTCAACGGGCGGTGACCGGCAGTCCTCACCAAAGCTGAGGACTCCCGGTCGGTAACCGCCTACCGATGAAAGGGTCCCCGCTTGGATTACCGGTCCGGGCGGGGGCCTCCCCCTCATGGAACCACACCTGGTGCCGCCGTGGCACCACGACAAGCGGGAGGAACGGTTGAACACGCCGGCACTGCTCCTCGGTACCCTGGCCTACCTCGCCCTCGGCATGTCGTTCCTCGTCGCGACCGGCTGCACGCTCGGCAACTTCATCAGGGAACTCGACGCGGACGACGACCTTGACCTCAATCGACAGGGCCTTGTCTTCCTGGCGATCCTGTGGGTCGCCCTGCTCCTCCTATGGCCGCTGGTCGCCGTCTACGGCGTGGCGCCACACGTGCACTGCTTCGGGCACCGGCTCACGTACCACCCGTCGAGGGACTGCACGGACGAGGACGGCTGGTACGGCTCGGACATCTGTGGGCGCCGTCCTCTCGCGTGGGTCATCCGCCGCTGACCAGCCCCTTTCCCGTCAACTCAGGCTGAACGTCCACAGGCGCACACCGCCTCTCAGCACCAGGTACACGTCCCGGCAGCCCTTCGCCGCCGCCGTCAGCGGAGCCGTCACCGTCTCGTACGTGTACGGCGACGACGTTCCGTCGAAGTGCGCCGTCCCGACGAGTGTGCCGGCGGGGGAGCCGAGCCGGACCTCGACCGTGCCGGATGCGCCCGCCACCTGAGCCGTCAGAGCCGAAACCCCCGATACGAGCTGCGTGTCCGCGAACTTCAGCCACGCCCCGTCCGCGGAAGCCGACACCGCCGTCCCGCTCGCCTTCGACTCGTCCACCAGGCTGATCCCGCTGTAGTCGTCGAAGTTCTCGGCGCGGGTGACCTTCGAAAGGTCCCGGGGCGGGATCGTCTCGCCGTTCACCTGCAAGGCCGCCCGTGCCCGGATGTCCGCCGACGAAGCGCCGACCATCACGTCGTACGTCCCCGTCTCCACCACCCACTTCGAGCGCGTCACGTCCCAGTGAGCCAAGTCCGAAGCCCGCAGCCTCAGCCGCACCGTCTTTGTCTCACCCGGCTTCAGGGACACCCTCGCGTATGCCTTCAGCTGCTTCAGGGGTTGTTTGTCGCGGGACTCGCGCTGGTGGACGTACAGCTGTACCACCTCGTCGCCCGCCCGTCGGCCCGTGTTCGTCACCGGCACCTCGTAGCCGCCCTCCACGCGCTTCAGCCCTCCGTAGCGGAAGCTCGTGTACGACAGCCCGTACCCGAACGGGTACAGCGGAAGTCCCTTGAAGTACTCATACGTGCGGTCCGACTTGATGATGTCGTAGTCCAGGATGGACGGGAGGTCCGACTCCGACCTGTACCAGGTCTGCGTCAAGCGCCCCGCCGGGTTCGCGTCGCCGTACAGCACATCGGCCAGCGCATTGCCCGTCTCCTGGCCCGCGTGCGTCGTCCACAGCAGGGCAGGGACCTCCTTCTGCAGGGCGCCCAGGGTGGTGGGGTAGCTGTTCTCCACGATCACCACGGTTCGCGGGTTGGCCGCGCGCACCGCCCTGACCAGGGCCTCCTGCGACGGGGCCAGGCCCAGGTCCGTGCGGTCGTGGGCCTCACGGCCGTTGATCGCCGGCATCGAGCCGACCACCACCACCGCCGTGTCCTTGCCCTTCACCGCGGCGACCGCCTCGTCGGCACCGCTGCGCACCACGTCCTTCGTGTAGTGCGCGGCCTGCTCCTTCGCGACCAGGCCCAGCGTGCCGTCCGTTCCCGTCGGGCCCAGGTACACCGGGTTCGACCACCAGGATTCGCCCGTCTCGTAGCCCGCGTAGCGGAGCAGGTACGTCCCGTCGTCCTGCCGCTCCAGCTTGAACTGCTGCTGCACGAACCAGCCGTTGGGCTGCGTCTGGTCGTTGACGAAGTTCGACCAGTTGTAGCCGACGTACTTGCCGTTGGCGGCCGAGCGCAGGGTCACGATGCCCGAGCCCCAGTCGAACACATCGAACTGGGCACCGAGGCCGGCGTCCGTGGTCTCCTTCAGGGCCGCGCCCGCGTCCCCCGTCCCCGCCGTCACGTACTTCCCGGTCGCCGTGTTCTTCAGCGCGATCCGGTCCACACCCTCGCTGCTCGCCACCGATGTGCCGAGCTTCGCCTCGATGCCGTCCTTCGGAGTGACCGCGTACGGCAGACTCCCCGAGTACCAGTCCGTGTAGAGGGTGTCGGCCAGCGGGCCGACCACCGCCGCGCTCCCGGATGTCCTCAGCGGCAGCGCGCCGCCGTCGTTCTTCAGCAGCACCGCCGCCTCGGTCGCCGCCCTGCGCGCCAGCTTCCGGTGGGCCGGGCTGTCGATGACCGACGCGTCGATCGACCCGTACTTGCCGCCGCCCGGGTCGAACTCGCCGAGCCGGACTCGGATGCTCAGGACATGACGCGCGGCCTCGTCGACGTCCGACTCCTTCAACAGGCCCGTTGCAAGCGCCGACTTCACCGCGCTGGTCGTCGGCTCGGAGTTCGTGTCGTTGTCCGTGAAGCTGTCGATGCCCGCTTTCAGCGCTGCCGCGTCGGCCTCCGTCTGGGTGCCGTAGTACTTCTGGCTGCCGACCAGATTCCCCGGCGCGTAGGCGTCCGTCACGTTCAGCAGGTCCTGGGAGGTCCAGGTGCGCACGGTGTCGTTCAGAGCCGGGTTCACCGTGTCCGGGCGGCCGTTGACCAGGTTGTAGGACGACATCACGCCCGTCGCCGCGTCCGCCTCGATCGCGGGCTTGAACGCCTGCTCGTCGTACTCCTTCAGCACGCGCGGGCGCAGCTGTGAGGACGTGGTGTCGCGGTGGTACTCGTTGTTGTTGGCGAGGAAGTGCTTCAGCGTGGGAGCCGTCTTCAAGTGGTCCGGGTCGCCTCCGGTCAGGCCGGTGCCGTACGCCGTCGAGATCGAGCCGGTGAGGTACGGGTCCTCCGAGTACCCCTCCTCGTTGCGGCCCCAGCGTGGGTCGCGCAGGAGGTTCACCACGGGCGCCCACAGGTTGAGACCCCAGCCCGCCGGGCGTTGCTGCTGGAAGCCGCGTGCCTCGTCGCCGACCGCCGAGCCGACCTGCCGGATCAGCGCCGGGTCCCAGGTGGAGGCGAGCCCGATCGCCTGCGGGAACACGGTCGCCTTGCCGAGCCAGGCCACGCCGTGCAGGGCCTCGGTGCCGGTGCGGAACGACTGGATGCCGAGACGGGGGATCGCGGGCTCGTACTGGTGGAGGAGGGAGATCTTCTCGTCGAGGGTGAGCCGGGAGAGAAGGTCGTCGACGCGTTCGGCGACGGGGAGGTTCGGGTCACGGAAGGGGTAGGCGGGGTCGTCCGCGCCGGCCGGGACGGCGGCCGAGAGCCCGGCGACGAGGGCCAGGGCCACGATGAGCGTTGTTCTCTGTCTTCTCTTGCTTTTCCGCATGTCACGGCTCCTTCGGTAGGGCCTTGCAGTGAGGAAAATCAGGGAATGTTGCGCGGTGCCGTGCTAGCCCGCTCGGTCAGCCGGGGCGGCAGCAGCGTCGCCTCGGGCACGGCCGTGCCGCCCAGCTTCTTCATCAGCAGCTCCACGGCCCGCTCACCGAGTTCGGCGGACGGAAGGGCGACCGAGGTGACGGGGACACGCAGGTACTCTGCGAGCTCGTCGGGGCAGATGGCGGTGATCGACAGGTCGCCGGGAACGCGTAGACCGAGCTGCTCGAAGGCGTCGATCAGCGGCTCCAGGACTGCTTCGTTGTGGACGACGACCCCGGTCAACGCCGGTTGTTCGCGGAGAAGTTGTTCGGCGACCGTTCGGGCGGCGGCGGGTGTCGCCTCGCACGGGTGGACGGAGGAGGCGAGTCCGTTGCGGTCGGCGGCGGCCGTGAACCCCTGCACCACGCGCTGGGCGAACGCCGTCTGACGCACGTACACCTCCGGCGGCGAACCGACCAGCGCCACGACCCGGTGCCCGAGCCCCGCCAGCCGCTCCACGCACAGCTCGCCCGCCGCCTTGAAGTCGAGGTCGATGCAGGTGAGCCCGCTGGGCTCCAGGGGGAACCCGATCATCACGGACGGCCGGTCGAGTGAGCGCAGCAGCGGCAGCCGAGGGTCGTGGAGCTGTACGTCCATGACGATCAGGGCGTCCACCAGCGCCGTGTCCGCGACCCTGCGCAGCCCCTCCTCGCCCTCCTCCTGGGTGAGCAGCAGCACGTCGTGGTCGTGCCGGCGCGCGGCCGTCACCACCGACACCGCGAACTGCATCACCACGGGGACGTGGATGCCGGCGCGCAGCGGGATCACCAGAGCCAGGACGTTCGACCTGCTGCTGGCCAGTGCCCGGGCACCCGCGTGCGGGCGATAGCCCAGCTCGCGGATGGACGCCTCGATACGACGCCGGGTCTCCTCGGAGATCGGACGCTTGCCGCTGAGGGCGTACGAAACCGTGCTGGGCGAGACGCCCGCGTGCCGGGCGACGTCCGTGATCTTCACCATGTCCGTCCAGCTCCTGTGGGGGAAGGAACCATCACTCCGACTCCGGCTCCGGTGACGGAGAATCCGACTCCAGCTCCAGCGACAGGAATCCGGTGCCGGCCGCCGCCCGCGCCACCCGCTCGCCGGCGGCCAGCGCCCAGGGAGCCGCCGGGTCGCTGCAGGAGGCCCGCAGTGTGTCCCCCTCCCGGACGACGGTGAAGGACACGTCCCCCACGGGCACCGTCACCTGCGCCCCGCGCGCGAGGCCGTATGCGCGCAGGGTGACCCCGTCGGCGTGCGGATAGTCGGGCCGGTCGTCCACCGCACCCACCGGGATCACCGCACCCGGCTTGACCAGCAGCGGAACGCTGGAGAACCCGTGCCGCTCGCGCACCCAGCGCGGCCCCGTCACGGTCCGCCCGCTCAGGAAGTGGGTCCAGGTGCCCTCGGGCACGTAGTAGGAGACGTCTCCCTCGTCGCTGAAGACCGGCGCGACCAGCAGGTCCGGGCCGAGCATGTACTGGCGTTCCAGATGCGCGCACCCGGGGTCGTCCGGGAACTCCAGCACCATCGCCCGCATCAACGGCACACCCTCCGCGTGGGCGGTGCGGGCGGCCTCGTACAGATACGGCATGAGGCGCAGCTTCAGCCGGGTGAACAGCCGCAGCACGTCCACGGCCTCCTCGTCGAACAGCCACGGCACCCGGTACGAGGAGCTGCCGTGCAGTCGGCTGTGCGAGGACAGCAGCCCGAAGGCCAGCCACCGCTTGAACAGGGCCGGGGTCGGTGTGCCCTCGAAGCCGCCGATGTCATGGCTCCAGAACCCGAAGCCGGACATGCCGAGGCTGAGGCCGCCGCGCAGCGACTCGGCCATCGACTCGTACGTGGCCTCGCAGTCGCCGCCCCAGTGCACGGGGAAGCGCTGGCTGCCGACCGTCGCCGAGCGTGCGAAGACGACGGCCTCGTCCTCGCCGCGGTGCTTGCGCAGCACGTCGAAGACGGTCCGGTTGTAGAGGTACGTGTAGTAGTTGTGCATCCGTTCCGGGTCCGAGCCGTCCGCGTACGCCACGTCGACCGGAACCCGCTCGCCGAAGTCGGTCTTGAAGCAGTCGACGCCCTGCGCGAGCAGCGCCTCCAGCTTGGACGCGTACCAGTCGCGGGCGGCCGGGCTGGTGAAGTCGACGAGGGCCATGCCCGGCTGCCACAGGTCCCACTGCCACACGCTGCCGTCGGGTTTGCGCAGCAGATGGCCCAGGGCCTTGCCCTCGGCGAACAGCGGTGAGCGCTGCGCGATGTAGGGGTTGATCCAGACGCAGATGTGCAGGCCCTTGTCCTTCAGCCGGGCCAGCATGCCCTCCGGGTCGGGGAACACCCGCGGGTCCCACTGGAAGTCGCACCAGTTGAACTCCCGCATCCAGAAGCAGTCGAAGTGAAAGACGGAGAGCGGGAGTTCGCGCCCCTTCATGCCGTCGATGAAGGAGGTGACGGTGGCCTCGTCGTAGGAGGTGGTGAAGGAGGTCGACAGCCACAGGCCGAAGGACCAGGCGGGCGGGAGCGCCGGGCGTCCGGTGAGGGCCGTGTACTTGCGCAGGATGTCCTTCGGGGTCGGGCCGTGGATGACGTAGTACGTCAGCTGCTGGCTCTCCACGCTGAACTGGACCCGGGACACGGCCTCCGAGCCGACCTCGAAGGAGACCCGGCCCGGGTGGTCGACGAAGACGCCGTAACCCGCGTCCGTGAGGTAGAAGGGGACGTTCTTGTAGGCCTGTTCGGTGGCCGTGCCGCCGTCGGCGTTCCACATGTCGACGACCTGGCCGTTCTTGACGAGCGGCCCGAAGCGTTCGCCGAGGCCGTACACCGAGGTCCCGACGCCGAGGTTCAGCTGTTCGCGCAGGTAGTGGGCGCCGGAGGCGTCCCGCATGATGCCCATGCCCTTGGGGCCGCTGGTGGTGAGCGTGCGGCCGTGGGCGAGGAAGTCGACGTGCCAGGGGCCGGTGCGGGCGACGCGTACGGACAGGGCGCCGGCGGTCACGGTGGCGTGCTCGTCGTCGTACTCGACGTGCGGAGTGAAGTCGTCCTCCGTCCGCACCTCGAATCGCGGCCCCCGGGGCTGCTCGCCCTCGAAGTGCGTGAAGGTGACACCGATGACGTCCGGCATCGGCGCGTGTGCGCTGATCGTCACGACCGGTCCCTTCAGCAGGTCGCCGCGGTGGCGGATGGGCTGGGTCGGCGCGTGGATCTCCAGGGCTCCCGGGGAGGCGGTCACGTCCAGGACCTCGACCGGGTGGGCCGCGGTGACGCCTTCGCGCAGCAGCCAGTAGCCGTCGGTGAACTTCAAGCGCGTACCCCCTACTTGACGGCACCCACGGCGATGCCGCGGGTGAGAGTCCGCTGGAAGACGAGGAAGAAGACGATGGCGGGCAGGACGCCCAGCAGGGCCGCCGCGTTGGTCATCGTGGCGTCCATCAGACGCTGGCCCTGGAGGACGCCGAGCGCCACCGACACCGTCTGGTTGTCGTTGGAGATCAGCATGACCAGAGGCAGCAGGAACTCGTTCCACGTCCAGATGAAGAAGAAGACGAGCAGCACACCGATGGTGGGGCGGCTGACCGGGACCACGATCCGCCACAGCACCTGCCACTTGTTCGCCCCGTCGATCCGGGCGGCCTCGATGATCTCGCGCGGGAACTGCCCGAGGACGGAGGAGAGCAGATAGGTGCCGAAGGCGGCCTGGATCACCGTGAAGACGATGATCACGCTCAACCGGGTGTCGTAGAGGCCGACCTGCTTGCTCAGGTAGTACAGCGGGTAGACCAGTGCCTCCTGCGGCAGCATGTTGGCGAGCACGAAGAAGGCGAGCACCCAGGTGCGGCCCTTGATGCGGCCGATGCCGATCGCGTAGGCGTTGAGCACGGACAGAACCGCCGCCAGGACCGCCACGCAGCCGCTGATCAGCACCGAGTTGGCGAGCTTCTGGCCGTAGTCGACGCGTGACCAGAAGTCCTTCAGGCCGTCCAGGTAGAGGCCCTTGGGGAGGCTCAGCGGGCCGTGCTGGGAGTACTCGGCCGGTGACTTGACCGCGTTGACCGCGACGATCAGGAACGGCAGCACCATGAACAGGGCCGCTATGCACAGGGCGAGGAGGACGGGGTAGCGGCGGAGGGTGGTCGTCATGCGCGGACCCCTTCCTCGGCGTCCTCGGCGCGGGTCTGGAGCTTCAGCCCGATCAGCGCCAGAACGAGGATGATCACGGTGAGGACGGTGGAGATCGCGGCGCCGTACCCGACCTGCGTCTTCTCGAAGAACGTGGTGAAGGAGAAGTAGGAGGGGACGTCCGTGGCGCCGCCCGGACCGCCCTTCGTCAGGACGTAGACGGCCCCGAAGACCTTCAGCGCGGCGATCGTGCACCACAGCAGCACGACGTAGATCTCGGGCCTGATCTGCGGCAGCGTGATGTGCCAGAAACGGCGCCACCAGCCGGCGCCGTCCAGCTCGGCCGCCTCGTACAGCTGGGGGTCGACGCGCTGAAGTCCCGCCATGAAGACGACGAGCGGGAAGCCGATCTGCACCCACACCATCACCCCCATGACGGTGTAGAGGGCGATGTCCGGGTCGCCGAGCCAGTCCTGCTGCCAGGAGCCGAGGCCGACCGCCTTGAGCAGCGCATTCAGGGCGCCGTTGTCGGGGGCGAGGATCCAGCTCCAGACGATGCCGGCGACCGCGATGGGCAGCACCTGCGGGAGGTAGAAACAGGCGCGCAGGACGGCCGCGATCCTGCTGCCGAAGTGCTTGCCGATGTAGTCGAACAGCGCGGCGGCGAGGACGAGTCCGATCATCGTCGGCACGACCGCCATGGCGACGACCATGAACAGGCTGTGCCGGAACGACGCCCAGAACTCCGAGTCGTCCAGCAACTCGCGGTAGTTGGCGAGCCCGGACCACTTCGGCGAGCCGATGCCGCTCCAGTCCGTGAAGCTCACGCCCGTGTTCATCAGGAACGGGACGACGATCACGGCGAGGAAGGCGAGGACGCCGGGGAGCAGGAACAGGGCGTACGACGTGCGCGGGCGGGGGCGGCGCGGGCCGGCGTGCTGGTGCCTGCCGACGGCCCGCGCACCCCGTTCGACGGTGACCGTCATTGCTTCGGCACGCCCTTGTCGTAGGCCGACTGCACGGCGCTGAGATAGGCGTCCGGTTTCTCGCTGCCGGTGATCAGCTTCTGGGTCTCGGAGACGAGGACGTCGTAGAAGCCGGGGACGGGCCAGTCGGGGTAGAAGGCCAGGCCGTCGCGGGAGGAGAGGGTGTTGAAGTCGGCGATGAGGGACTTGGCCCGCGGATCGGTGATGGCGGACGCATCCGCGGCCACCGGAACTCCGCCCTTGTTGCCGAGCAGGTTCTGGATCTTCTTCGACATGGTGATGTCGATGAAGTCGTAGGCGAGGTCCTTGTTCTTGGCGCCCTTGGGGACGACCCAGAGGTTGCCGCCCGAGCCGAGGGTGAGGTTGGAGCCGGGCCACAGCATGGTGCCCCAGTCGAACTTGTTCTCCGCCGTGAAGCGGCCGTACCACCAGCTGCCGCTGAACAGGATCGGGTTCTTGCCCTGGATGAAGGCGACGCCCGCGTCCTCGGCCTTGGTGCCGCTGGACGTCTTGCTGATGTAACCCTTCTTCACCCAGTCGGCGAAGGTGGTCGCGCCGTACGTCCAGGCCGCGTCGTGGAAGTCGGTCTTGCCCTTGTAGAGCTCGTAGGAGTCGACCCAGGAGCGGTCGGCCTTCGACAGGGCCAGCTGGTAGAGGTACTGCTGGGCCATGTACTCGGCGCCCGCGTCGGCCAGCGGGGTGACGCCCTTGGCCACGAACTTGTCCATGGCGGCGGTGAGGTCGTCGAACGTCTTCGGCTCGGCGATTCCGTACTTCTTGAAGAGGTCCTTGTTGTAGAAGACCATGGTGTATTCGGCGTAATTGGGTATTCCGTACCACTTTCCGGAGCCCATGACGCCGTTGGTGTCGTACTGGCTCGTGGTCTTCACACCCGCGCTGAGCATCTTGTCCCAGCCGCGCTTGGTGACCTCGGGGGTCAGATCGGTCAGGAGCCCCTGCTTGGACAGCAGGCCCGCCGTGGCGTTGCCCTTGTTGTACTCCATGATGTCGGGCGCATCGGAGGAGTTGAGGACCATGGGCGCGGTCTTCTGGATCTGTTCGAAGCCCTTCTCCTCGAACTTCACCTTCACACCCGGGTGTTTGGCCTCGAACTCCTTGATGGCCTCGTTCCAGGCGGCGCCCATCGCGCTGTCCGGACCCTCGTAGTGCCACAGCTTCAGCGTCTTGCCGTCGGAAGAACCACCGTCCGAGCCACCGCAGGAGGCCAGGAGCAGGGATCCCGCCAGGACCGCCGCAGCCGTCACCACCACACGCCTTCGTGCCGTCAACATCCAGTGCCTCCAGGGGAGTCGGATGGGTATCGGGGGCGTCACGCAGCGATCGTCGAATCGTTTCGATGCGTGACGTCGAAGCGCTTCGACGGGCGAAGGTATGTGGGGGCTGTGTGCGCGTCAATGGGGTGCGTACGAATCGGTGGAGATTCGCCCGGCGAACCTGTGCCCGGTCGCGATCAGCAGGGCGAGGGCCGCGGCGGTCGGCGGCACGATGAAGCCGGCGGCCGGGGACAGGTGTTCCACCGTCCAGCCGCCGGTGGCGGAGCCGCAGGCGATGCCGCCCAGCAGGGCGGTGACCGCGAGGGTCATGCCCTCGTTCAGCCGGCCCTCGGGGGTGCGCCGCTGCACCAGGGTCATCGCGGTGACCATCGTGGGGGCCGTGGCCATGCCCGCCAGGAGAAGGGCGAGGGCGAGTGCGGTGAGGGATCCGGTGGTGGCGGCCGCCAGCAGGGGCAGGGGCATCAGGGCCGTCATGGCAGCCAGGCACCACGGGTGGCGGCGCTCGGCGGGGCCGGCCGGCTTCAGGGCGCCGTAGAGCAGACCGGCGACGCACGACCCGGCAGCCTGCAGCGCGAGGACGACGCCCGCGGCCGCCCTGTGACCCTGTGCGTCCGCGAACGCGATGGTGACGACCTCCATCGAACCGAAGACGGCGCCGGTGGCGAGAAGACCGAGGAGGAGCGGGGGCATGCCGGGGGCACGGAACGGGGGCGCCGTCCTCGTGTGCCGTCCGGGCGGCGGTTCCGTCGCGCGCTGGGCCGTGAACAGCAGCATGCCCGTCATCAGCAGGATCCCGCCGGTCAGCGTGCCTGCCTCCGGGAACAGGGTCCCGCAGAGGAAGGCGGCGAGCACCGGGCCGAGCATGAAGCAGAGCTCGTCCGCGGCCTGTTCGAAGGAGTTCGCGGTGTGCAGGGCCTCCGGGTCGCCCCGCAGGAGGTGGGCCCAACGGGCGCGGGACATTCCGCCGGTGTTGGGGGTCGTGGCCGTGGCGGCGTACGCGGCGAAGAGGGTCCAGTCCGGGGCGTCGTAGTGCACGCACAGCAGCAGGGCCAGGCCGCCGAGCAGCGCGAACGCCGTCGCGGGTACGGCGATCCGGGCCTGGCCGTGCCGGTCGACGAGACGCGCGATCCACGGGGCGACGACGGCCGTCGCCGCCAGGCCCGTCGCGGTGACGGCACCGGCGAGCGTGTACGACCCCCGGGACCCGGCGATCATGATCACCGCGCTGACGCTGAACATGCCCGCGGGAAGGCGGGCGATCAGGTTCCCGATCGTGAAGGCGAGGGTGCCGGGGCGGGCGAAGAGGTGGCGGTACGGATTGCGGGACGGCACCGTGTCGCGAGGGCGCGGGTTCCGGGGCGGAGGCGATTCCCGATGGCGCGGGGTGAGGTCGGCCACGACCAGGGTGTCCTGGGTGACGGCGGGCAAGAGAGGTCCACGGGAGGGTGGTTGCGGCATGGATCAACCGTCGCCCGCGCTCCGACCTGCGGTCCAACACCAACTCCGTAGCGATTGACGCACCTGGGTTGTAAGTTCGCCGGATGCCCGCCGTCACGGTCGACCCCCGCCTCCTGCACGCCTTCCTCGCCGTCGCCGAGGAGCTGCACTTCACCCGCGCCGCGGACCGCCTCTACGTGGCCCAGCAGGCGCTCAGCCGGGACGTCCGCCGACTGGAACGGGAACTGGGCGCCGAACTCTTCGTCCGTACGACCCGGCAGGTGGCCCTGACCCCGGACGGCGCCCGTCTGCTGCCGTATGCGCGCCGGGTCCTGGAGGCGCAGAGCGCACTGCTCGCGGCGTTCGGGCGGGGCGGCGGTCCGGAGCGCCCGCTGCTGGTGGACGTCAACAGTCCGGGCCTGTTCGGCATCCGGGTACTGGACCGGGCCCGTGAACTCGTCCCGGACATCGAGCTGATGGCGCGCTACGAAAGCGGTCTGACCGGGGCCGCTGCGGAGATCCTCGCGGGACGGCTGGACGCTTCGTTCGGGCGTTACGCGGGGCTCGACCCGGCGGTCCGGGCGCGCCTCGACCAGCAGCCGGTGCGGTACGAACGGATGGCGATCGTCCTGCCCGGGAACCACCGCCTGGCGCACCTGGCCGAGGTGCCGCTGTCCGCACTGGCCGGGGAGACGGTGTACGCGGGCGCCGGGAACCCCCGGACACCGGAGTGGACCGACCTCGCGCGCCGCCTCTTCGAGAACCGGGGAATCGACATCGCGGCACCGGTACCGCTCGCCGTCGGCGCGGAGGAGTTCCAGCGGATCATGGCGAAGCAGGGGAACCCGATCCTGGCGGTGGTGGACTTCCCGGCCATGCCGCACACGGTTCTGCGGCCGTTGGCCGAACCGGTGCCGCTGTCGCCCGTGTCTCTGGTCTGGCGGAAAGGGGCGGCGCATCCGGGAATCGATGCGCTTCGACGGGCGGCGGCCGAACTGGGCAAGGCGGGCGGGTGGTTGAAAGTGCCGAGCGGGGGCTGGCTTCCGATTGCGGATGCACGCGTCATGGGCGCGACCGGTGGGCCCTCGTCGTCCTGACGGCAGCACCGGCTTTCCCGAAGGAGGGATCGCCGAGGGAACGGTGGGGGAGCGTCGGGTCCGGTGGGCGTGGCGGCCGGTGCCGCTCGTGACGCTGCTCGTGTGTATGCCGGTGCGGGCCCGGCACGCGCGCATATGCCGGTGCAGGCACGCGCGTCGGCCCGGCCGGCTACGGGGAAAGGCGGGCAATGAGCGAGCGGCAGATCCAGAAGATGCTCCGGCTGATGGCGGGCGGGGGACCTGCCGAACTCACCGGTTCCCTGCCCTCCGTGAAGCGGCTCGCCCACGCCTCTCGGACCACCTGCACCCCCCAGGCCCCGTACATCCAGCAGGGCCCCTACGCCTCACTCCAGCCCCCCGGCCCGTACGCCGCCCCCTCCTCCCAGCAGCAGCCGCATCCGCAGGCCGGCCCCTACGGCCAGGCTCCTCGGCCTCCCCAGCAGCAGCCCGCAGGGTTTGCGTTTCCCTCACCGCGCTCCTTCGCGCCGCGTGAGAGCAACGTTCCCTTCCGGTCACTCGCAGCCACAGGGCGGAAACGCGTCCTCTTTACCTTCGGGACTCATCACCGCGTACGACACCTGGGCACCGGAGAACCGTGGAGGCGTCATGACAGCCCCGAGCACAGCCCCCGCTTCCAGCAGGGGAGGCCGCTGGATCGAGCACTGGGATCCGGAGGACGAGACCTTCTGGAACGAGACCGGGGAGAAGGTCGCCCGGCGCAACCTCCTCTTCTCCGTGCTCTCCGAGCACATCGGGTTCTCGATCTGGACCATGTGGTCCGTCCTCGTCCTGTTCATGGGCCCCCAGTACGGGCTGACCCCCGCCGACAAGTTCCTGCTCACATCGATGGTCACGCTGGTCGGCGCCGTCGTCCGCGTGCCCTACACCTTCGCGGTGGCCGTCTTCGGCGGCCGGAACTGGACGATCATCTCGGCGAGCCTCCTGCTCATCCCGACGATCGCCGCCCTCGCCGTCATGAAGCCGGGGACCTCCTTCTCCACCTTCCTGTGGATCGGACTGCTCGCCGGCATCGGCGGCGGCAACTTCGCCTCCTCCATGACCAACATCAACGCCTTCTTCCCGCTCAGGAAGAAGGGGTGGGCCCTCGGGCTCAACGCCGGCGGCGGCAACATCGGCGTTCCGGTCATCCAGCTGGTGGCGCTCGCCATCATCGGCGCCAGTGGCGGGCCGAAGGTGCTGCTCGGCATCTACATCCCGCTCATCGTCGTCGCCGCCGTACTCGCCGCTCTCTTCATGGACAACATCGCGTCCGTGAAGAACGACACCGGCGCCGCGAAGGACGCCGCGAAGGACGCCCACACCTGGATCATGTCCTTCCTCTACATCGGCACCTTCGGGTCCTTCATCGGCTACAGCTTCGCCTTCGGGCAGGTGCTCCAGAACCAGTTCGTGCGCACCCCGCTGCAGGCGGCCTACCTCACCTTCATCGGTCCGCTCCTCGGCTCCCTCATCCGCCCCGTCGGCGGCTGGCTCGCCGACCGCTACGGCGGCGCGAAGATCACTCTCTGGAACTTCGTCGCCATGGCCGCGGCGACCGGGGTCCTGATCGTGGCGAGCATGCAGAAGTCGCTGCCGCTGTTCGTCGCGGTCTTCGTGGTGCTGTTCGTGCTCAGCGGGCTCGGCAACGGGTCGACGTACAAGATGATCCCGGGGATCTTCCAGGCGAAGGCCGTCGCCCAGGGGCTCGAGGGTGAGGAGGCCGCGGCGTACGGCCGCCGGCTCTCCGGGGCCTCCATGGGGCTCATCGGGGCCGTGGGCGCGCTCGGCGGCGTCGGTATCAACCTCGCCTTCCGGCAGTCCTTCCTCTCCTACGGCTCCGGCACGGGCGCCTTTGTCGCCTTCCTGGCCTTCTACGCCGTGGCGTTGGGGGTCACCTGGGCCGTATACCTTCGCCGCCCGGTCGCCCAGGCCCAGGCCAATGCCGCCGCCTCGGAGGCAAAGCCGCAGCTCAGCTACGCCGAGGTGTGACGTAACACCAGCGACATGAAGCCGAACCGAGCCCGTCACGAGCCGTTGACAGGCTCGGTCGGCATGTAGGTCCGAACGGTACGAACCGTACGAACTGTACGACCCGGTACAACGACTCGAGTGCGGGACGAGAGCCATGTACGACAACCAGCAGCGACCAGAACAAGGCCCGCTCGCGGGGTTCACCGTGGGTGTGACGGCCGCGCGGCGGGCCGAGGAGCTGGGCGCCCTGCTCCAGCGGCGCGGCGCGTCCGTTCTGCACGCCCCGGCCCTGCGCATCGTGCCGCTCGCAGACGACGGCGAACTGCTCGCCGCCACCAAGGAGCTGATCGACCAGGCGCCGGACATCGTGGTCGCCACCACCGCGATCGGCTTCCGCGGCTGGATCGAGGCCGCCGACGGCTGGGGGCTCGGCGAGGACCTGCTCGCCCGGCTGCGCGAGGTGGAGCTGCTCGCCCGCGGGCCCAAGGTCAAGGGCGCCATACGGGCGGCCGGGCTGACCGAGGAGTGGTCGCCCTCCTCCGAGTCCATGGCCGAGGTTCTCGACCGGCTCCTGGAGGAGGGTGTCGACGGCCGCCGTATCGCGGTCCAGTTGCACGGCGAGCCGCTCCCCGGCTTCGTCGAGGCGCTGCGGGCCGCGGGCGCGGAGGTCGTCGGGGTGCCCGTGTACCGGTGGATGCCGCCGGAGGACATCGCCCCCCTCGACCGGCTGATCGACGCCACCATCACCCGGAGCCTGGACGCGCTCACCTTCACCAGCGCACCCGCCGCGGCCTCCCTGCTCTCGCGCGCCGAGGAGCGCGGTCTGCTGTCCGACCTCCTCGCCGCCCTTCACCACGACGTGCTGCCCGCCTGCGTCGGACCCGTCACCGCGCTGCCGCTGCAGGCCCGCGGCGTCGACACGGTCCAGCCCGAACGCTTCCGGCTCGGCCCGCTCGTCCAGCTGCTGTGCCAGGAACTGCCCGCCCGCACCCGTACGCTGCCCATCGCCGGGCACCGGGTGGAGATCCGCGGCCATGCGGTGATGGTGGACGGGGCGCTGCGGCCCGTACCGCCCGCGGGCATGTCGCTGCTGCGCGCGCTGTGCCGGCGGCCGGGCTGGGTGGTCGCCCGGGCCGAGCTGCTGCGGGCGCTGCCGGGCGCCGGGCGGGACGAGCACGCGGTGGAGACGGCGATAGCCCGGCTGCGTACGGCCCTGGGGGCGCCCAAACTGATCCAGACGGTGGTCAAGCGCGGCTACCGGCTTGCGCTCGACCCGGCGGCGGACTCCAAGTACGCGGACGTGTGAGTCGTCCTGCCGCCCAGGAGCGGCGCACGGCGGACGCGGGGCGTACGGGGCCTTCCCGGGGCGTGTGAGGGCGGGCACTGTAGTGGGTACGAACGGGGGTACGAGCCCTCGGGCACCCTTGCGCAGACACGTCCCTCGGCGGACCTCATCGGCCGCCGCTCACGCCGGCAACTCCAAGGCGGTGACAGGCACATGGCATTGGGAACGGCCACGGCCTCGTACGAGCTGCGGTTCGACTCCGGGCGGATCTGCCTGGACCTGCTGGCGACGACGCATCCCGAGGAACGGCTCGACTCGGTGGAGCGGTTGCGGGCGTGGATCACGGGGGCCGGGCTGGTTCCGGCGGGTACGCCGCTGGCGGCCGTGGACGTCCGGTGGCTGATGGCATTCCGCGAACTACGAATGCATATAGGGCATTTGGTGCGTGGGGAGCTGGAGGGACGGCCCGCGGACGGGGCTCTGGCGCAGGTCAACATGGTGGCGCGGGGCACGCCGCCCGCGCCGTGCGCGGTGCGGACGGAGGACGGCAGGCTGATACGGCGGCTGCGCGCGCTGCCGCGCTGCGAGGAACTGCTGGCCGCGGTGGCCCGCGAGGCGGTCGAACTGCTGACGGACCCCGGCGCGCGGGCGAGCCTGCGGCAGTGCGAGGGCGACAACTGCCCCATCGTCTACCTCGACACATCCCGCGGCCGCCGCCGTCGCTGGTGCTCCAGCGAGATCTGCGGCAACCGCGAAAGGGTGGCCCGCCATCGCCGCCGGGTCGCTCTTGCTCGTCCGTAGCCGGGGGTGCGGGCGGCCGCGGCGCCGGGTGTGCGGGGCTGCTGCGCCGGGTTGCCCGACGTCCGGCACCACCGGCCTTCGCCGTTGCGGGTGCTCGCCCTCGTGGCGGAGAAAGCTCGTGGCGGAGAAAGCAGGGCCCGGCACAGAGATGACGGCCAGGTCCCGGACGGCGATGGCCGGCGGCGATGGCCGGCGGCACCGGACCGCGAGCACTCCTGGTCTGCACCCCTGCCCGGCCCTTCGCCCGCCACGGCTCCTGCCGGGGCCGCGGCCCCTTCTCGGTGACCCGTCGTCCTTCGCCTCCTGGGTGCACGCCGTCGCGGTGCAGCGCGGGATGCCGAAAGGGGACCCTCGGAGCAAAAAGAGGGCTTCAGCAGAACTCATGGAAATCGGGCGAGTTGGTGCAAAAGGCGGCTGTAACTGAACAGTAGCCGCCCGGGTCTCGACAATTTCTCCATCCAAGTCAAGCCAAATTTTCACAGGATGATCAAGCCTCGCCCGAGAGTGAAGCTTCCGATGGCTGTGACCTGGGTCTCTCCGCGACGGCGGTCGTATGTCCCCTTGGGGGAGAATTGGGTGCCCAGAAGCGTGGCCTTCCACACCTTCTCCAAGAAATTTGTGGTGTCGCTTTGAACACGGCGGCCTCCGTCTGCGTACCCGGATGTGAGCGACCGACTGGGGGAACCCCCGGACACCGGAGGTAGGGGTGCGCAAGGATTCCGCCGTGGCTGATGAACGAAGGCCAAGGGCCCGACATCGCATGACCTCGTCCTCGTCCTCGTCGACAGAGCCGGACGAGGAGCTGATGCGTGCCCTGTATCGAGAACATGCGGGACCCCTGCTCGCCTACGTGCTGCGCCTGGTCGCGGGCGACCGGCAGCGCGCCGAGGACGTCGTGCAGGAGACACTCATCCGTGCCTGGAAGAACGCCGGTCAGCTCAATCGAGCGACCGGTTCGGTACGCCCCTGGCTGGTGACGGTCGCCCGGCGCATCGTCATCGACGGTCACCGCAGCCGGCAGGCCCGGCCGCAGGAGGTGGACCCGTCGCCGCTGGAGGTCATCCCCGCGGAGGACGAGATCGACAAGGCGTTGTGGCTGATGACACTGTCGGACGCGCTGGACGACCTGACCCCGGCCCACCGGGAGGTCCTGGTCGAAACGTACTTCAAAGGGCGTACGGTCAATGAGGCGGCCGAAACGCTCGGCATCCCCAGCGGAACGGTGCGCTCCAGGGTGTTCTACGCCCTGCGGTCGATGAAGCTGGCACTGGAGGAGCGGGGGGTGACGGCATGAGCAATATGTACGGGGGATTCGGAACCGGTGGCCCCGGAGCCGTAAGAGGCCCACAGCAAGGACAGGGCGACATCCATGAAACCGTCGGCGCCTACGCCCTCGGGATCCTGGACGACGCGGAGGCGACCGCCTTCGAGGCGCACCTCGCCACCTGCGACTGGTGTGCCCAGCAGCTCGACGATCTCGCCGGGATGGAGCCGATGCTGGCCGCACTCGCGGACCTGCCCGGCAACCAGGGCTCCCCGGCCATCGGTGAATCCCTGTCCGCGAAGCCCAGCCCACGGCTGGTCGAGCGGCTCGTCGACGAGGTCGGCGAGCGGCGCGCCCAGAAACGCCGGCGCAGCTTCTACCTTGTCGCGGCGGCGGCCGCGCTGATCATCGGCGGCCCGCTCACCGTGATGGCGGTCAACGGCGGCAGCAGCAACAACACCGTCGACCCGATGGCCGCGGGCCCCGCCAAGGCGGCCTTCCAGGTCATGACCGACAAGCACTCGGCGACCGACCCGAACACCAAGGTCAACGCCGTGGTCGCGATGGAGGCCAAGGACTGGGGCACCCACGCCGTCCTCCAGCTGAAGGGCGTCAAGGGTCCGCTCAAGTGCTCCCTGATCGCCGTCGGCAAGAACGGCGAGCGCGAGACGGTCACCTCCTGGTCCGTCCCGACGTGGGGCTACGGCATCCCGACCGCCAAGACCGAAGAGGGCAAGAACCCGCTGTACGTGCATGGCGGCGCAGCCTTCACGCCGAACCAGATCGACCACTTCGAGGTCATGACGTTCGACGGGAAGAAGCTGGTGGAGGTGAACGCGTAGGCGTTCGCGCACCTGCCTGAGCACCCCCGCGGCGTACCCCCATGAGCACGCCGCGGGCCGACGCGTGCAAGGGGCCGGAGCAGGTCCGTAGCCTGTTCGGGCCCCTTTCGCGTACGGTGGACGGCTGCCCAGCACGTCAGAAGGGGGCCCGGTGGCCGCTCAGGTTCAACAGGAAACCGCGCTCGGCCCGGTCGGCAAGTGCGCACAGGACTCGCTCCGCGACCGGGAGATCAGCGTCGAACAGGAACACCTGGACCGGGTGTACCGGCGCCTCGAGGAGAAGATCCACGAGGCGGAGTTCCTGATGAACGACGCGGCCAAGCGCGGCCAGGTCGGCACGCCGGGCGCGCTCGCCGAGCGGGATGCCCAGGTTTTCCGTGCGGGCATCCACCTCAACCGACTCAACAACGAGTTCGAGGACTTCCTCTTCGGCCGGATCGACCTGCTGCTGGGCAAGGACGGCAAGAAGGGACCGGACGGCGCGTACACGGCCGTCGAGCCCGCCGAGGGCGCGGTGCGCCCCGACAACACCGCCGACATCGCCGAGACCCTGCACATCGGCCGTATCGGCGTCCTGGACGCGGAGTACGCGCCCCTGGTCATCGACTGGCGGGCGCCCGCCGCGGCCCCCTTCTACCGCTCCACGCCGGTCGACCCCGGACGGGTCGTGCGCCGCCGGGTCATCCGCTCCAAGGGCCGACGGGTGCTCGGCGTCGAGGACGACCTGATGCGTCCCGAGCTGAGGGCGAGCCTGGACGGCCACGAGCTGCCCGTGATCGGCGACGGAGCCCTGATGGCCGCGCTCGGCCAGGCCCGCACCCACACCATGCGGGACATCGTGGCGTCGATCCAGGCCGAGCAGGACCTGGTCATCCGTGCCCCCGCCGCCTCCGTGACATACGTCGAGGGCGGCCCCGGCACCGGCAAGACCGCCGTCGCCCTGCACCGGGCCGCCTACCTCCTGTACCAGGACCGGCGCAGATATGCGGGCGGCATCCTGATCGTCTCGCCGACGCCTCTGCTGGTCGCCTACACCGAGGGCGTGCTGCCGTCCCTCGGCGAGGAGGGCCAGGTCGCCATCCGCGCCATAGGCTCGCTCGTCGACGGCGCCGAGGCCACGCTGTACGACTCCCCGTCCGTGGCCCGCGCCAAGGGCTCGTACCGCATGCTCAAGGTGCTGCGGAAGGCCGCCCGCGGGGCCCTGGATCTCGGCGATGCGCCGACCCGGCTGCGCGTCGTCGCCTTCGGCCGCCGTCTCGAACTGGAGGCCGATGAACTGGAGCGCATCCGGCGCAACGCCCTGAGCGGCACCGCCCCGGTGAACCTGCTGCGCCCGCGCGCCCGCAAGCTGCTCCTGGACGCCCTGTGGGCACAGTCGGGCGCGGCCGGCCGGCACGCCGACCCCGAGCTGGCCGCCGAGCTGCGCTCCTCCTTCGACGAGGACATCACCTCCGAGGACTCCTTCGCCGCCTTCCTGGACGCATGGTGGCCCGAGCTGACCCCGGGGGCCGTCCTGGACGCGATGGCCGACGAGAGGCGGCTGGGCCGCTGGGCGCGGCGCATCCTCAACCCGGGCGAGGTGCGCAGGGTCGCCCGCTCCCTGAAGCGGGACGGCCTGTCCGTGCACGACGTGGCCATGCTCGACGAACTCCAGGCCGTCCTCGGTCTGCCGGCCCGTCCGAAGAAGAAGCGTGATCTGGACCCGCTCGACCAGCTGACCGGGCTCGAGGAGCTGATGCCCGTACGCGAGGAGTCGCAGCGCGAGCGCGCCGAGCGGCTCGCCGCGGAGCGGACCGAGTACGCGCACGTGATCGTCGACGAGGCGCAGGACCTCACGCCGATGCAGTGGCGGATGGTCGGGCGGCGCGGCCGGCACGCGACCTGGACGGTGGTCGGCGACCCGGCCCAGTCGTCCTGGTCCGACCCGGACGAGGCGGCCGAGGCCCGCGACGAGGCCCTGGGCACCCGTCCGCGCCGCCGCTTCACGCTCACGGTCAACTACCGCAACCCGGCGGAGATCGCCGAGCTGGCGTCGAAGGTGCTCGCGCTCGCCATGCCCGGCTCCGAGTCCCCGTCGGCGGTCCGCTCCACGGGCGTCGAGCCGCGTTTCTCGCTCGTACGGGACTCGCTCGCACGGACAGTCCGGCAGGAGGCCGCCCGGCTGCTCGACCTCGTCGACGGCACGGTGGGTGTCGTCGTCGCCATGAACCGGCGCGAGGAGGCGGCCCGCTGGCTCGCCGGGCTCGGCGACCGGGTGGTGGCGCTGGGCAGCCTGGAGGCCAAGGGCCTGGAGTACGACGCGACGGTCGTCGTCTCGCCCGCGGAGATCGCCGACGAGAGCCCCGCGGGCCTGCGGGTGCTGTACGTGGCGCTCACCCGGGCGACCCAGCAGCTGACGGTGGTCTCGGACGAGCGGGACGAGCCGGACGCGGCCGGGGTGCCGGACCTGCTGCGGGACTGACCGGAGGGTCGGCCAGGGGGCTGCCCCCGGGCGGCCCCGAAATGAACTTCCGGTACGGGAATGGCCTTACGGGATCCGTTTGTTAGCCTGGGTGTGACACCGGCTCGATCCAAGCCCCCGGGCCCAACCTTTGTCGCTGCGAGCGACCACTTGCCGCGAGGCGAGCATGGCGGGCCGGTGTCACCTAACGTGTGAGAGGCCTGCGTCACCACGTGACGCAGGCCTCTTTCGTCGCCCAAACGCCTCTCGTATCGTGGAAGTGGTTTTCCGAAGTCGGCCCTTTCCCGTGAACAAAACGTCCGCAACCCGAGGCGGCTACCACGTACTCAGGGGTAGGTGCGACGATCGGACGGCATACCAGCGACACGGTGAAAGCAGAGGAAGTCGGCCATGGCAACGGCGCCCAGCGTCTCCTACTCGATGACGGTCCGGCTGGAGGTGCCCGCGAGCGGAACCGCGGTCTCCCAGCTCACCACGGCCGTCGAGTCCCACGGAGGCTCGGTGACCGGCCTCGACGTCACCGCGTCCGGTCACGAGAAGCTCCGGATCGACGTCACCATCGCGGCCACCTCCACCGCGCACGCCAACGAGATCGTCGAGCAGCTGCGCGGCATCGAGGGCGTCACGCTGGGCAAGGTCTCGGACCGTACGTTCCTCATGCACCTCGGCGGCAAGATCGAGATGGCGTCGAAGCACCCCATCCGCAACCGTGACGACCTCTCCATGGTCTACACGCCGGGTGTGGCGCGCGTGTGCATGGCGATCGCGGAGAACCCGGAGGACGCCCGCCGTCTGACGATCAAGCGCAACTCCGTTGCGGTCGTGACGGACGGCTCCGCCGTACTGGGTCTCGGCAACATCGGCCCGAAGGCCGCACTGCCCGTCATGGAGGGCAAGGCGGCCCTCTTCAAGCGCTTCGCCGGCATCGATGCCTGGCCGCTCTGCCTCGACACCCAGGACACCGACGCGATCGTCGAGATCGTCAAGGCGATCGCCCCCGGGTTCGCCGGCATCAACCTCGAGGACATCTCCGCGCCCCGCTGCTTCGAGATCGAGGCGCGCCTGCGCGAGGCCCTCGACATCCCCGTCTTCCACGACGACCAGCACGGCACCGCGATCGTCGTGCTGGCCGCCCTCACCAACGCACTTCGCGTGGTGGGCAAGGCAATTGAGAACGTGCGCGTCGTGATGTCGGGCGCCGGCGCGGCCGGTACGGCCATCCTCAAGCTGCTGCTCGCGGCGGGCGTGAAGAGCGCCGTCGTCGCCGACATCCACGGTGTCGTGCACGCGGGCCGCGAGGACCTGGTGGACGCCGCCCCGGACTCGCCGCTGCGCTGGATCGCCGACAACACCAACCACGAGGGCCTCACCGGCACGCTCAAGGAGGCTGTGCGCGGCGCCGACGTCTTCATCGGCGTCTCCGCCCCGAACGTCCTCGACGGCGTCGACGTGGCCGCCATGGCCGAGGGCGCGATCGTGTTCGCGCTCGCGAACCCTGACCCCGAGGTCGATCCTGCAATCGCCCGTCAGACGGCGGCCGTTGTGGCCACGGGCCGCTCCGACTTCCCGAACCAGATCAACAACGTCCTGGTGTTCCCGGGCGTCTTCCGCGGTCTGCTGGACGCCCAGTCCCGCACGGTCAACACGGAGATGATGCTGGCCGCCGCGACCGCCCTGGCGGACGTGGTGACCGAGGACGAGCTGAACCCGAACTACATCATCCCGAGCGTGTTCAACGACAAGGTCGCGGGCGCCGTGGCGGGCGCGGTGCGCACCGCGGCGAAGGCGGCCGGGGCGTCGGCCTCGGCGGAGTAGGCACACGCCGCCCTGTGTTGCGGCTGTGACGATTACCACGGTGGCCGGGACCGGCGCGTCGTGGAACCCCGGCAGCCCGGCCGCCCTCTATGGTGGCGGCCAGGCTCAGCCCCCCAAGGGCCCTGCGGTCCGTTACCGGCAGCGGACGGAGCGTCACCACGGTGAAGCAGTGGCGCTTTTCGTGTGACTCCCAAGGGTGTTCTCACGACTCCTACGGGTGCCGGATTGGCTTTCCCGCCGCAGGTAGGGGCAGGATGCGTCTTCGGGCGCGAGGGTCTGACGACGGACCCGGGTCCGGGGCCCCACCGAGGACCCTGGCAGCATCGGCTTCGCGTGCCCAACATGCGGCTCCGCCGCGTGGCACGCCTCAATGGCAAGAAGAACACGGGAGTAACAACATGAACCGCAGTGAGCTGGTGGCCGCGCTGGCCGACCGCGCCGAGGTGACCCGCAAGGACGCCGACGCCGTGCTGGCCGCGTTCGCCGAGACGGTCGGCGAGGTCGTCGCCAAGGGCGACGAGAAGGTCACCATCCCCGGCTTCCTGACCTTCGAGCGCACCCACCGTGCCGCTCGCACCGCGCGCAACCCGCAGACCGGCGACCCCATCCAGATCCCGGCCGGCTACAGCGTGAAGGTCTCCGCGGGCTCCAAGCTCAAGGAAGCGGCCAAGGGCAACTGACCTTGCCGTCTGTACACCACGGGACGGTGTGCGGCTCGTAAGAACGCCAATGGGGCGGCCCCCGGACTTCGGGTGCCGCCCCATCGTGGTTTTCGCCCACCAATGTCACCAATGGCCTCGAACGCCGGCCGGGCCGGGTGGTGCCGGCCGGGCTGCGCGTTTCCGGCTGATCCGGGTGGTGCTAGCCGAGCGCCTTGCCCGGCAGTTCCACCTTCGCGCCCAGCTCCACGAGCTTGTCCATGAAGTTCTCGTAGCCGCGGTTGATCAGGTCGATGCCGTGGACCCGGGACGTGCCCTGG
Organism: Streptomyces sp. NPDC001634; assembly: GCF_040298185.1. Taxonomy (NCBI): domain Bacteria; kingdom Bacillati; phylum Actinomycetota; class Actinomycetes; order Kitasatosporales; family Streptomycetaceae; genus Streptomyces; species Streptomyces sp. NPDC001634. The sequence goes on from NZ_JBEOZU010000040.1 coordinate 43,559, forward strand.
GCCGCCAGGGCCGCGATCAGGTACGAGAAGCCGCCGCGGAGGTCGGGGATGACCAGGTCCGCGCCCTGGAGCTTCGTCGGGCCCGAAACCACCGCGGAGTGGAGGAAGTTGCGCTGGCCGAAGCGGCAGTCGGAGCCGCCGAGGCACTCGCGGTAGAGCTGGATGTGCGCGCCCATCTGGTTCAGGGCCGAAGTGAAGCCGAGGCGGGACTCGTAGACCGTCTCGTGGATGATCGACAGACCCGTGGCCTGCGTCAGGGCGACCACCAGCGGCTGCTGCCAGTCCGTCTGGAAGCCGGGGTGCACGTCCGTCTCCAGCGCGATGGACTTCAGCTGACCGCCGGGGTGCCAGAAGCGGATGCCCTCGTCGTCGATCTCGAAGGCACCGCCCACCTTCCGGTAGGTGTTCAGGAACGTCATCATCGACCGCTGCTGGGCGCCGCGGACGTAGATGTTGCCCTCGGTCGCCAGCGCCGCCGACGCCCAGGACGCGGCCTCCAGACGGTCCGGGAGGGCGCGGTGGGCGTAGCCGCCGAGCTTTTCGACACCGGTGATGCGGATCGTGCGGTCGGTGTCCATCGCGATGATCGCGCCCATTTTCTGCAGAACGCAGATCAGGTCCTCGATCTCCGGCTCCACGGCCGCGTTGGACAGCTCGGTGACGCCCTCGGCGAGCACCGCCGTCAGCAGCACCTGCTCGGTGGCGCCGACGGACGGGTACGGCAGCCGGATCTTTGTGCCGCGCAGCCCCTTGGGCGCCTCCAGGTACTGCCCGTCCGCGCGCTTCTCGATGACCGCGCCGAACTGCCGCAGCACGTCGAAGTGGAAGTCGATGGGACGGCCGCCGATGTCGCAGCCGCCGAGGCCCGGGATGAACGCGTGACCCAGGCGGTGCAGCAGGGGACCGCAGAAGAGGATCGGGATGCGCGACGAGCCCGCGTGGGCATCGATGTCGGCGACGTTCGCGCTCTCGACGTACGTCGGGTCGAGCACCAGCTCACCCGGCTCCTCGCCCGGACGGACCGTCACGCCGTGCAGTTGCAGCAGCCCGCGTACGACACGTACATCGCGGATGTCGGGGACATTGCGCAGCCTGCTCGGCGCACTGCCCAGCAGGGCGGCGACCATGGCCTTCGGTACGAGGTTCTTCGCACCGCGGACACGGATCTCGCCCTCCAGCGGGGTGCCGCCGTGGACAAGGAGGACATCGTCGTTGACGGTCATGAATCTCGCGTTCCGTGGAGTTGGGCAGGGGCCGAAGACGTAAGCGTAATGGCCGCGTACCCCCCTTCCGTAAGCCCAAGTACCTCCAAGCAACGTCATAGCTTTGCCACAACACGAACCGTGCGTAACCGGGCACATGGGGTTACCGGCCGGGCCGTGCGCCCGCGTCGCACCCGTACGCCCTGAGCTGCATTCACTCGCGTACCCGCATTGCCTCCCCATCCGAAGGCAAGATGCGGGATCATGTCTGGCATGACCGAGGTGTCCTCGCTCACAGGGCGGCTGCTCGTGGCCACGCCCGCCCTGGCGGACCCGAACTTCGACCGCGCTGTGGTACTCCTTCTCGACCACGACGAGGAGGGCTCGCTCGGTGTGGTCCTCAACCGCCCCACACCCGTGGACGTGGGCGACATCCTGGAGGGCTGGGCGGACCTCGCAGGGGAGCCCGGGGTCGTCTTCCAGGGCGGACCGGTTTCGCTGGACTCGGCGCTCGGTGTCGCGGTGATCCCGGGCGGCGCCACCGGAGAGGGCAGCCCGCTCGGCTGGCGGAGGGTGCACGGCGCGATCGGCCTGGTCGACCTGGAGGCCCCGCCCGAGCTGCTCGCCAAGGCGCTCGGCTCGCTGCGCATCTTCGCGGGGTACGCCGGCTGGGGGCCGGGTCAGCTGGAGGACGAGCTGGTGGAAGGGGCCTGGTACGTCGTCGAGTCGGAGCCCGGCGATGTGTCGTCCCCGGCGCCGGAGAGGCTCTGGCGGGAGGTGCTGCGCCGCCAGCGCAGTGAGCTGGCGATGGTGGCCACCTATCCGGACGACCCATCTCTCAACTGATACCTGTGCGCTTCAGTACCCTTGGCTGCATGAGCACTCTTGAGCCCGAGCGCGGTACTGGTACGGGGACCCTCGTAGAGCCGACACCGCAGGTGTCGCACGGCGACGGTGACCACGAGCGCTTCGCCCACTACGTCCAGAAGGACAAGATCATGGCGAGCGCACTCGACGGCACGCCCGTCGTGGCGCTGTGCGGCAAGGTGTGGGTACCGGGCCGTGACCCGAAGAAGTACCCCGTCTGCCCCATGTGCAAGGAGATCTACGACTCCATGGGCAGCGGCGGCGACGAGGGCAGCGACAAGTAACCGCTCTGCTCCTCCGCTGGGACCTGCAAGGCCTCCGGGCGCGCTTTGGCGTGCTCCGGGGGCCTTTGTCGTGATGTGCCGTTGCGGGGAGTGCGTCGGCCGGTCAAGGAGTGGTCGAGACCTCTTGTCGGCAGGTTCATGTTCTCCCTAGCCTCCAGTGTGTTGTGCACAGCGAAGCCGGCATTGCATATGCTGCAACACCCTGGAGGGTTGCTCCATGAAGCCGGCTGCGCCTCCAACCTCCCAGGACCCGGGCCGAGTTGATCGAGAGGTGAACCGACCGGCTTCCTCGGACAGCGGGAATTCGGCCGTTACTTCCTCAACAGCCTTCTCGGGGCGGGGCCGTGGCGACACGATTCCGCCTCTGTTTCCCGACCACCTTGTCGATCATGTTTCTGATCGCCGCGCATCGTCTTCTCGCTGCCCTTCGAGATCCGGATTCCGAGGTTTTGCGAGGGCCTTCGCGAGGCGTTGCGTGATGCCCGCTGTAAAGGACTGACGTGAAGGACTGACGTGATGGAACTGATTCCGGTGCCGCGGCACATCTCATGGAACGCCCCCGGCTACGGGAGCCTCGACGAGGAGACACGGCTGGAGGCGCGGCCCGGTACTGAGGGCGTCGCGCGCTGGCTGCGGGCCACGGTCGGCGCGGCGACGGGGCTGCCCCTTCGGGAGAACGGCGACTCCGACAACCGCATCGTGCTGAGCATCGAGCCGGGTCTGCCCCCGGAGGGCTATCGCGTCGTCATCGACGGCCATGCGCGCCGCATTCAGGGCGGCGACGCGGCCGGCGTCTTCTGGGGCGCGCAGACCTTCCGGCAACTGCTCGGCCCCGACGCGTTCCGGCGCGCTCCGGTACGGCCGGGTCAGGACTGGGACCTCCCGGAGGTCATCATCGAGGACAGCCCCCGTTTCCGCTGGCGAGGCCTCATGCTCGATGTCGCCCGGCACTTCATGCCCAAGGACGGCGTCCTGTGCTACCTGGATCTGATGGCCGCCCACAAACTCAACGTCTTCCACTTCCACCTCACGGACGACCAGGGCTGGCGTCTGGAGATCGAGCGGTACCCGAGGCTCACCGAGGTCGGATCCTGGCGTGCGCGCACCAAATTCGGCCATCGTGCCTCGCCGTTGTGGGAGGAGAAGCCGCACGGCGGTTTCTACACCCAGGACGACATCCGCGAGATCGTCGCGTACGCGGCCGAGCGGCATATCACCGTCGTCCCCGAGATCGACATACCCGGGCACAGCCAGGCGGCCATCGCCGCATATCCGGAACTCGGCAACTCGGACGTCATCGACACGGCCTCCCTCGGGGTCTGGGACGACTGGGGCATCTCCAAGAACGTACTCGCCCCCACTGACAACACCCTGCGGTTCTACGAGGGGGTGTTCGAAGAGGTCCTGGACCTGTTCCCCTCGGCGTTCATCCACATAGGCGGCGACGAGTGCGCCAAGGACCAGTGGCGGCAGTCCCCGGCCGCCCAGGCGCGCATCAAGGAGCTGGGGCTCGCCGACGAGGACGAACTCCAGTCGTGGTTCATCCGGCACTTCGACCGCCGGCTCGGCGACCGCGGCCGCCGGCTCATCGGCTGGGACGAGATCCTGGACGGCGGCCTCGCGGAGGGCGCGGCCGTGTCCTCCTGGCGCGGGTACGCGGGCGGGATCACGGCGGCTCGGGCCGGGCACGACGTGGTGATGTGCCCGGAGCAGCAGGTGTACCTGGACCACCGTCAGGACGGCGGCGCGGACGAGCCCGTGCCCATCGGGTACGTGCGCACCCTGGAGGACGTGTATCGCTTCGAGCCGGTTCCACCGCAGCTCACCGAGGAGCAGGCACGGCACGTGCTCGGCACCCAGGCCAACGTGTGGACCGAGGTGATGGAGGATCACGCGCGCGTGGACTACCAGACGTTCCCCCGGCTCGCGGCCTTCGCCGAGGTCGCCTGGAGCGCGCTGCCCGCGCCGGCCGACCGCGACTTCGCGGACTTCGAGCGGCGGATGGCCGCCCACTACCGCAGACTCGACGCCCTGGGCGTCGCCTACCGGCCCCCCGCCGGACCGCGGCCGTGGCAGCGGCGACCCGGTGTGCTCGGACGCCCGATCGAGGGTGCGCCCCCGAACGTGTGAGGCGCTGCCCGAGGGGCGGGCGACGGGCCGGACTCCCTGGAAACGTGCTCCGGCATGGGAAAAGTCGCACAAGAGTCATCGAAGACCGGCAATTCGCCCCCGGCGGCGATGTCATGGCAAAACGGACCATCCCCCTGGTGAGGGGGGCGAATGCCTCCTAGCGGACCCCCGCGTCGGGGGGCGGGGAAGATGTGCCAGAGTTGCCACGTCCGCCCTGTCAGCACGTACCGTACGGCAACACAGGTGGGACCAGGTGGTAGCGGGAAGGGGCAGCCGGTTTGACCACGCAGGCACCGCAGACGGCGCAGGCCGTGACCCTGCCCGCCTCGCTGGACGAGGCCGTGGCGGCACTCGCCGCCATGCCGGCCGCCGTTCCCGTCGCGGGCGGCACCGACCTCATGGCCGCGGTCAACTCCGGTCAGCTGCGGCCTGCCGCGCTGGTCGGTCTCGGCCGCATCAGCGAGATCCGCGGCTGGCAGTACCAGGACGGCCACGCGCTGCTCGGCGCGGGCCTCACACACGCGCGCATGGGGCGCCCCGACTTCGCGGCCCTCATCCCCGCCCTCGCGGCGGCGGCGCGCGCGGCCGGACCGCCGCACATCCGCAACGCCGGCACCCTGGGCGGAAACATCGCCTCGGCCGCGCCCACCGGGGACGCGCTCCCGGTGCTGGCCGCCCTGGAGGCCACGCTGATCATCGCGGGCCCGGGCGGAGCACGCCGGGAGATCCCGGTCTCCCATCTGCTCGCGGGCGTGGAGCTGCTGCGCGCCGGCGAACTCATCGGCTACGTGCGCGTGCCGCTGCTGCACGCCCCCCAGGTCTTCCTGAAGGCGACCGGGCGCACCGGCCCCGGCCGTGCCGTCGCGTCCGTGGCGCTCGTCCTCGACCCGGCCCGGCGCGGGGTGCGCTGCGCCGTCGGTGCCATAGCGCCGATGCCGCTGCGGCCCCTGGACGCCGAGCAGTGGGTGGCCCAGCTCATCGACTGGGACAACAACCGCACGATCGTCCCGGAGGCCTTGAACGCCTTCGGGGAGTACGTCGCCGCGGCCTGCATTCCCGATCCGGCCCCGGCGGAGGACGGCACCGTGGAACAGCTTCCGCCGGCCGTACTGCACCTGCGGCGCACCGTCGCCGCGTTGGCCCGACGAGCACTGGGGAGGGCACTGTCGTGACCGACGACCAGCACCCGGAGGGCACCCCGCAGCAGGGGACCCACGGCTCCTGGGAGCGGCTGCCGCAAGGGGACTACGACGACGGCGCCACCGCTTTCGTCCAGCTCCCCGAGGGCGGTATCGACGCCCTCCTCGCCTCCATCGACAGCCCGCTGGCCGCGCCGGGGCACGGCTATGTGCCCCCGACGTTCACCCCGTCCGCCGGCCAGGGCACCGACCCGGCGGGCGGCGGCGCCTGGGGCACACCCGCCGAGGGCACGCAGTGGCCCGACCCGGACGCCGCCCACCAGGAGGGCGCCGGCGACCGGTTCACGTACCACCCCGGTGCGACCGGGCAGTGGACCTTCGAGGAGGCCGGGGCCGCGCAGGAGGCTCCCGCGCCCGGGCACGACGTCACCGGGCAGTGGTCGATCCCCGTGGCGGGCGGTGATCTGCCGGACGAATCCGGCGAGTTCAGCACGTCGTCGCTCGTCGAGCAGTGGGGCGGCACCCCGCCCGCGACCCTGCCGGGCGGTGCGCCCGCCCCCTGGGTGACGGACGCGGCCGGAGAGCCGTGGTCGGACCGGACGCAGGAGACCGCCGCGGAGCCGGTCACCCAGGCGCCCGCGGAGGCCCCTGGAGAGCCGTCCGGCGGGTCGTACGAGGACATGCGGGCCGACGGGGCACCCGAGGCGCCCGAGGCCGCCCAGGAGCCGTCTGGGCCCGCCGATGTGGCCGACCCCGGAACACCGGCCCCCGGGCCGGCCGGGGAGCCCGCACCGGCCGTCGCCGGGACCGGGCCGGCCCCGGAAGCCGCCGACGCGCAGGAACCCGCGCCCCCGCACGACGAACACCCCCTGGTCTCGTACGTCCTGCGGGTGAACGGCGCCGACCGGCCCGTCACCGACGCATGGATCGGCGAGTCGCTGCTGTACGTGCTGCGCGAGCGGCTCGGCCTGGCCGGCGCCAAGGACGGCTGCTCGCAGGGCGAGTGCGGCGCCTGCAACGTCCAGGTCGACGGACGGCTCGTCGCGTCCTGCCTGGTGCCCGCCGTCACCGCCGCGAGCAGCGAGGTGCGCACGGTCGAGGGCCTCGCCGTGGACGGACAGGCCTCGGACGTGCAGCGGGCGCTCGCCAGGTGCGGCGCGGTGCAGTGCGGTTTCTGCATTCCGGGCATGGCGATGACCGTGCACGACCTCCTGGAGGGCAACCCCGCGCCCACCGAGCTGGAGACCCGCCAGGCCCTGTGCGGCAACCTGTGCCGGTGCTCCGGCTACCGGGGTGTCGTGGAGGCCGTCAAGGAAGTCGTCGCCGAGCGTCAGGCGCACACCGAGGCCGGGTCGGCAGCGGACGCCGAAGAGGCCCGTATCCCGCACCAGGCGGGCCCCGGGGCGGGCGGCATCCATCCCTCCGCGTACGAGAACGCGGCCCACAGCGAGCACCTGTACGGCCAGGACGGAGGCCAGGCGTGAGCAACGAAGCCGCCACCGCGACCACCGCGGCGGCCGCAACCGCCCCCGAGCCGCTGCCGCACGGCCTGGGCGCCTCCCTGCCGTCCGGCGACGCCCGCGCCAAGACCGAGGGCACGTTCCCGTACGCCGCCGACCTGTGGGCCGAGGGCCTGCTGTGGGCCGCCGTGCTGCGCTCGCCGCACCCGCACGCGCGCATCGTGTCCATCGACACCGGCCACGCGCGCGAGATGCCCGGCGTCCGGGCCGTCGTCACTCACGAGGACGTGCCCGCGGGCGCGCTCCACGGCCGTGGCACCGCCGACCGCCCCGTGTTCGCCTCCGAGGTCGTGCGCCACCACGGGGAGCCCATCGCGGCCGTCGCCGCCGACCACCCCGACACCGCGCGCATGGCCGCCGCCGCGATCATCGTCGAGTACGAGGTGCTCGACCCGGTGACCGACCCGGAGCAGGCCTTCGAGGCCGAACCGCTGCACCCCGACGGCAACCTGATCCGCCACATCCCGCTGCGCCACGGCGACCCGGACGCGGCGGGTGAGATCGTCGTCGAGGGCCTGTACCGCATCGGCCGCCAGGACCCCGCCCCGATCGGCGCGGAGGCGGGCCTCGCCGTGCCCCGGCCCGACGGCGGGGTGGAGCTGTACATCGCCTCCACCGATCCGCACGCCGACCGTGACCGCGCCGCCGCCGTCTACGGCCTCGAACCCGAGCGGGTGAAGGTCGTCGTCACCGGGGTGCCCGGAGCGACCGCCGACCGCGAGGACCCGGGCTTCCAGCTGCCGCTCGGACTGCTCGCCCTGAAGACGGGGTGCCCGGTCAAGCTGACCGTGACCCGTGAGGAATCCTTCCTGGGGCACGTCCACCGCCACCCCACCCTGCTGCGCTACCGCCACCACGCGGACGCCGAGGGCAATCTGGTGAAGGTCGAGGCGCAGATCCTGCTGGACGCGGGCGCGTATGCGGACACCTCCTCGGAGGCGCTCGCCGCCGCGGTCTCCTTCGCCTGCGGCCCGTACATCGTCCCCAACGCCTTCATCGAGGGCTGGGCCGTGCGCACCAACAACCCGCCGTCGGGCCATGTGCGCGGCGAGGGCGCGATGCAGGTGTGCGCGGCCTACGAGGCCCAGATGGACAAGCTCGCCAAGAAGCTGGGCCTCGACCCGGCGGAGCTGCGGCTGCGCAACGTCATGGCGACCGGCGACGTCCTGCCGACGGGCCAGACGGTTACCTGCCCGGCGCCCGTGGCCGAACTGCTCGAGGCCGTACGGGACCACCCGCTGCCGCCGCTCCCCAAGGACACCCCCGAGGAGGAGTGGCTGCTGCCGGGCGGCCCGGAGGGCGCGGGCGAACCCGGTGCCGTGCGCCGCGGCGTCGGCTACGGCCTCGGCATGGTGCACATGCTCGGCGCGGAGGGCGCGGACGAGGTCTCCACGGCCACGGTGAAGGTCCACGACGGCGTGGCGACAGTGCTGTGCGCGGCCGTCGAGACCGGCCAGGGTTTCGCCACGCTGGCCCGGCAGATCGTGCAGGAGACGCTCGGCATCGACGAGGTGCACGTGGCACCGGTCGACACGGACCAGCCGCCGGCGGGCGCCGGCTGCCGGGGCCGCCACACCTGGGTCTCCGGCGGCGCGGTGGAACGTGCCGCCAAGATGGTCCGTACCCAACTGCTGCAGCCCCTGGCGCACAAGTTCGGCATGTCGACCGAGCTGCTCCAGATCACCGACGGCAAGATCACCTCGTATGACGGAGTGCTGTCGACCACGGTCACCGAGGCGATGGACGGCAAGGAGCTGTGGGCCACGGCGCAGTGCCGCCCGCACCCGACGGAGCCGCTGAACGAGACGGGCCAGGGCGACGCCTTCGTGGGGCTCGCGTTCTGCGCGATCCGCGCCGTGGTGGACGTGGACATCGAGATGGGCTCGGTACGGGTCGTGGAACTGGCGGTCGCCCAGGACGTGGGCCGGGTGTTGAACCCGGCGCAGCTCGCCGCGCGCGTGGAGGCCGGCGTCATCCAGGGTGTGGGCATCGCGCTCACGGAGAACCTCCGCACGGCCCGTGGCCTGGTCCGCCATCCCGACCTGACGGGCTACTCCCTCGCGACGGCCCTCGACGCCCCCGACATCAAGATCGTCAGGCTGGTCGAGGAGCGGGACGTGGTCGCGCCGTTCGGGGCGAAGTCGGTCAGCGCGGTGCCCGTGGTGACGTCCCCGGCGGCGGTCGCGTCCGCGGTCCGCGCGGCGACGGGCCGCCCGGTCAACCGCCTGCCGATCCGTCCGCAGGCGGCGGTGGTGACGACCCAGTGAGCGATGCCTACGCCGGCACGGGCGGCGTGCACGTCGGTTGACGGACCTCGCTCCCGATGGACGGTGTGGTCCTCATCACAGGCGTCATGGCCGCGGGCAAGTCGACGGTGGCACAGCGCCGGCCGAGCGGCTGCCACGGGCGGCACACGTCCGGGGTGACGGCTTCCGGCGCATGATCGTCTCCGGCCGCGAGGAGTACGAGCCCGGGGCCGACGGCGAGGGCCTGGCCCAGCTCCGGCTGCGGTACCGGCTGTCGGCGGCGACGGCGGACGGGTACGCGCGGGCCGGGTTCACGTCGGTCGTGCAGGACGTGGTGCTCGGCCCGGACCTGGCGGCCTACGTCGACCTCGTCCGCACCCGTCCCCTGCACGTCGTCGTGCTCGCCCCGCGGCCCGAGGCGGTCGCGGCGCGCGAGGCCGGGCGGGCGAAGACCGGGTACGGGGCGTGGACGGTCGGGGAACTGGACGGCGCGCTGCGGGGGGAAACACCGCGGATCGGGCTGCGGCTGGACACCTCGGACCTGACGGCGGAGCAGGCGGTCGACGCGATCCTGGCCGGGCGGGAGCGGGCGCGGATCGGGTGAGGCCCTTGGGTTCTCCGGGGCGTGGGCGAGTTGAGATCGTGTGTTCCGGGCGTTGTCAGTGGCGCGGCGTATGGTTCGTCACGTCGGGGAGAGCCGTTCGACGGCAGGGGTGTCTCCTGCTCCGGGGATGCTCCGGGGATGCTCCGGGGACACAGCACGCGGGGGAAACAATGGGCACGACTGACGCCGGTGGCGTGATCACGCTGACCGATGAGGACCTGGATCCGTTGGTGACGCACGCGGAGACGCGGCGCCTGCTGACGGGTCGCGGACTGCCCTCCGGCAGCCCCGTGTTGGCGTTCGGGGCGCTGCGGGAGCGGCCCGCGCTGCGACGGGTCGCCGAGCTGGTGGACGACGCGGAGAAGCTCGCCGAGGAACTGCGTGACCAACTGGTCATAGGGGCTCTGCGCACCTTCGACCGCGACCTGGAGTCCCTCGTGCTGAACGGCGCCACGGGCGAGGTCTTCACGACGTACGTCCACCCGCGCAACCCCGGCCTGATGGACCTCTCGCCGCTCGCCCCTTCCCTGGAGGCGCTGCTGCGGTTCGCGGCCGCGACGGACGAACTGACCGCGTCCCGCGGCCGGTTCGCACCGCCGGAGTACGGCCCGAAGGCGGTGGCGGCGGCGTCCGAGCGGCTGACGTCGGTGTTCGCCGCGGGCGCCGAGGAGGACCTGGCGCCGTACTGGCGGATGGCGGCGCTGATCCGCCCCCTGGCCCGGATCGCACGCCCTGGCACGGGGCTCGCGCTGGACCTGCCGCCGCGCCTGCTGGACGAGGAGTTCGGCCCGGCCGCGCTGGTGCGCTTCGAGGACGTCGACTTCCCCGGCACGCTCACGCACGAGCCGACGCGCCGCTTTCTGAGCGAGGTGGGCCTGCCGGAGAACGGCTACTGGTACGAACTGGACACGGACGTGCCCCTGCCGACGCTGGCCGAGTACTACGCGGACCAGGACGAGTTCACCACGGACGACCTCCCCGAAGAGGCGGACCGCCTGATACGCCTCGGCTACCTGCTGGAGGACACGAGCCTGGTCATCGACGGCGCCACCGGGGCGATCCTGTGCTGGAGCGAGCCCGACGCGATCCTGCGCCCGCTCAACGCAGACATTTCGACCCTGGCGTTCACGGTCTGGCTGGTGCATCGGGAGAAGGCGCTCGACGAGGCCCACGACCTGACGGACGCGTACGAACAACTGGCCGCCACGATGGCCGAAACGCTCGCCGCGGTCGACCCGATCGCCTGCGACCCCACCCCGAGAACCCCCCAGGACGACGGCCGACGCTACTGGCCGGAGGCCTTCGAGGACCAGGCGGGCGGAGGGCTCTACGCCTAGCGCGTATACGGGCGGCTCTTCCGGCAGAAGCGAAGCTTCGGGACGAGCGAGAGACAAGGAGGCAGGCATTCACGCCTGCCTCCTTCGTCATGTCACCACATGGCAATCGGGCTCCCGTCCTGGCCCACACGGTTCTTGGGGACAGGGGAAGATTCCCTCCAGTCTCGTACATATCGTTTACCGCTTCCAGCGGCGATATCAACGGAACTGCTTGAGAACTCCAATCCTCCCATCAGTATCTCGATCAACCCGTCAATGTCCCCGCTGTAGTAGGTGAAATACGCACAGCGATACCTTGCGGTGAGTATGTCTTCTGCACGAAACTCCACGAAGTCGTCCGGGTGAAGAAAGGGCGCGCCACTGTGCGGACGCCACCGTGCCGTCCGCGAAAAAAGAGGGGGATGAAATGACGTTCGTGGTGGACATCACCATACTGGAGTCGGCTGACGACCCCTACATATACCCACCCCCGGGCTACTACAAGATCCCAGTCGACCTGAACCGCGGGGCCAGGGGTAGTTACCTCTACGTTGCTTACGCGCGAGGCGACAACGGCGACGGGATTCGTAGCCTGCATGTGTTGTCTCAGAAGTCGGCCGGTCCCCAGCCGCCAGACGGCTTCACAGCGCTCCCCACGGATCTCAACAAGGGCGCCGGCGGCCGTTTCATCTATCTCTGCTACAGCACGCGTCAGGATGCCGGAAGTCCCGTCACCGACCTGAACGTCATTGCAGGTTCCAACGCGGACCCGCCTGTCCAGGACGGATGGGTCCGCCTTCCGGTCGACTTGAACGAGGGGGCCGGCGGCGACTTCATCTATCTTGCCTATACCCGCAACTGATTACGGACGACGAAAGGGCGGCAACCCTCCGGAGGTGCCGCCCTTTCGTTTTCCCTGGACAAGGCAGTAGAGGCCGTGGCGGGAATCGAACCCACGTAACTCGCTTTGCAGGTAACTCACCCTCAGGTGGTGCGGACTCCAGAGTGACCTGCTGTGTAGTGGCTGGTCAACACGGATGCACTGCTGAGGCGACTTACACAGTGCTGCTGTCTCCCCGCTCATGGTGTCGGCTGGCTGCGTTGCCAGCCGTACCCCTGACTACCCAAGGCTCTGTGTGCCCCTGTGAGAGCCGTCCAGAGACCGCCTGGAGTGATGGGCCTGAGAAGGGTGTGAGGCCGCCAGAGAGCCACACAGGGCCGTCAAGCTAGGACAAGGACTGAGCGGGGGATGAGCAGGGCAGGGGCTGTGTCGGCATGGGGTGAGGAATGGTGGACCAATACCGAGAGGCATAAGGCCCCGCATGTGAATTGCTCGGGCCCTTCCTATTCATATCTACATCACGTTGCCGACCTGGCCCGGTGCTTTCCCCGTGGAATTACAGCCGTCTGCATCCCCGCAGGTCAGGGGATTCTCGAACGTGTTCAATTACTGGGCGACAAACCAGGACAGACCCGGGGTTATTTAACGGCCGGTGAGGGTGAGGGTGTGAGACCCCTTAGAAATTTCCCATAAAACTTGCCCTGCATAGGGTTGTCCATGTGCATCACTTGCCCCGCTGGACTTGCCTTGACTTGCCCAGGGTGGACAGTGCCACTCTCGAAACGTGGGAAAACTTTCTCGGGCAAGCGATTATCAGCTTCGGGAGTGTTGTTTCTCTGTGCTACGCCGTGGCTGTGAGCGATTAGCTCACACCCTTGTACTTTCCCCCCGCTGCACAGAGAAGGGCCGGGACGTCTCCGGCCCCTGTCCGTGGTTCTTCTACTCGACAGGCACACCCCTACCCCACAGTTCCTCTGCATGCTCGGAGAAGCGGGAGAACATTCCACCACTACCCATGGAGCGGAGGTGGAGTAGCGGGGAGTCGTGGCCAACCAGCCTGGCCAGGTGGGGTGTAACCAGTGCCTCATTGTCGAAACGGAATACCGATAGAGAGACGTGGTTCACTGCGTCGGGGGCAGAGGAGAAGCGAGACTCAATACCCTCCACTCCATCGAGCTTGGCCAGGTTCTCCAGGGTGATCCTGATTCGAGTGGAGACCGTGAGAGCTACGTCTTCGATCTGTTCTCGCTGCCTGGTTACCTCTCCGTTGGGGTCGCCGAGCAGGAACCTTACTCGGCACCCCTGCTGCGCTTTCCTGCGAATGGTCCCCAGGAAGTCTGGTAGCTGAGTCCACAGAAAGTAGTTCGTGTATCCGGCGAAGAACAGTTCCTTTGCGGAGTTCTCTGTCAGTTCTGACCAGGCCGTGGAAGGACAAGCGGAACGGTATGGGTAGCTGTGAACAATCTCCCTGTCCCCGCCCGTCTTAATCCGTTCCTTCACTGCCTTGGGCCAGATCATTTCTTCGTCCACTCCCAGTGCTTTGCAGGCATCCTCACGATTCCTCGGGTGAGGGATTAGGTCGGAGTCATTGATCCACCGCTCTACCGTCTTCCCCGATACCCCCACCTTCAGGGCCAACTTCCTCGGTGACAGACCGGCTGACTCCATAGCTGATCGTAGGGCAGTGTTCAAGGTCTCCCCCATGGACATCTAGGACGTCTTCAGAGGGTAGTCCTGGACGTCCCAACTGTCTTGAGTCCTGGCCAGATCCGACCTGTATGGGTGGCCATGGTGCGGGCATGGCAGACAGCGACGCTGAGACTCAGCTAGCAAACGCGTCCGGCCGAGCATTCGGCCGAGACGCTGAGACAGCACCACCCTTGGCAACCCTCCGCATCGGTGTGTACCGAGTGAACAGGGAGACGGGGGAGAAGACAGTCATCAAGCCGGCTCGGGCGTTCGAGGCAGGGGAAGTGCTCATGACTTCCGAGTACCCGCCCTGTCAGTGCTTTCTGTGCCAAGCCAAGAACAGATGAGACTGAGTGAACACAGAGAGATGGGCCGGGATATCCCCGGCCCTTTGTGTTGCTATGGGCTGGAGTTCTGTCATACTCCATCCGACACAAATGAATCACAGGGGTGGGATATGCAGAATCAGGGTGAGGGACGCGGTTGCCTTGGTGCACTACTCGGCATCGTCTTAGTAGTGGTGACTGGCTTCTTTCTGTCCCCGCTGGTGGGGGTGTTGACCGTCATCGGGGTTGCTCTTGCTTCCTCCCTCCCTTGGATAGATGACGGCATTATTCAAGGACTGAGTGTTGCAGCCTCCGTTCAGTACGCTCTACTCTTTCTCAATAATCTGGCTGGCATCCCAGTGCCTGACAGATTGGGGGGTGACAGTGTCGCTACGGCTTTCTGCTGTTTCGTGATGTTTGCAGTATTCGCAGGATCCCAGAAGCGAGACTGAGAAGGTTCTGAGAGTCGATGAGAGGGGCCGGGGATGACCCGGCCCTTTCTCATGCAGTGAGGTCGAGTTCAGTCTTCATCTTCTTGTACTGGGTGTAGACGTACGAGGGACTAACTCCAATCTCCTCTGCCAGTACCGCTGCCTTCTTCCCCGCCAGGAATCCATCCCTGATTGCCTGCTGGTTAGTGGTGAGTGGAGTGGAGTTCTTCACTACAGTCTCCTTCTTCGAGACTGCCTTAGTCACAGTCATCTCAGTTACCTGGTCACTAAGGCTCAGCTCAATCTCATGGAACTTCCTCCGGTACACAGGAGAAACCTCGGCAGCAAACACAAGAATGACGGGGGCAATGGAGTGCACTGCTACTCCCACCCAGTCTCCACCCGCTATTGAAGTCCAGGTGTTCAGGAAGAGTGAGGCCAGTCCAGTAGTCCACCGGAACCCAGTAGCCCAGTTACCAGACTCAACGCCATGTCTACTCAGAATGGAGTCAGCGGAGAGGGAGAGGACTAGGGCAGCATCCACAATCGACGGCAGCACCCATCCAGTCCACTTCCAGTGAGAGTGAGCAGAGACGAATGGTGCTCCGGTCATCAGGCTGAACAGGATTGCTCCGGCCGCTATGACCCACAGCATGGTGTCGACCAGTCGTCTGGTTCTCGTGATGGACTTCAGTTCACTGGTGGTCTCGGTCTGAATGGTGGTCTTGGAAAGCTCGGTCATCTTCATGGTGTGGTCTCCTAATCGGTTATGGGTACCCCGAGCCGGCTGACCCTTTGAATAGGGCTGGATTGGGATACATCTAAAGAGAGGTCTCGGTACGGCTGATACCGCTGGGAGGGCTTAGGTGATGGAGGCTCTACGGCCCTGGAGGGCACGCCTCCCACAGTGGTGCTAGGTGAAGTGATGCAGGCACTAAGCGGGGGACACAGGCCCTAACAGATCAGCGGGGAAGGATGAGCACGAACATCGGCAGGCAATGCCAGGGGCCCCACCAGGGGAAGGCATTGAATAGCCGTCTGTCTGGTGCCTCTGTCCAGCGGGGAGGAATGAGGGGAGAGGGCCACGACGACGTCGTCGGAGGAGTGGACCGGTTGACTGAGTACCTATTCGCGACGTTGGCACTCAGGTTTAGCGCTGGCCCCTTACTGCGTCTCTGCCTAACCGGTCATGCCCTGCGTACTGCCAGTGCCTCTGCTTCCCCCGCTTAGGGTTTGGTGAAGAGTGCTCCGGCTAGGGCCTACGCCTCTTCCATTCCCCGCGTAATGGGTTTGGTGGACCGTGGCACATCCGGCAGATTGCACGCAGCCGTAGCCCTAGCGTTAAGCGGCGTTAGCGTGCCTCATGCTGACTCGTGGTGCTCATGGATGGGAAGGAGGGAGAGACACCCGCTAGACGCTCGGTCTCCCCGTTCCCATGTCGTTGGTCCGTCAGGCCGAGGTGGGTATGGGAGGAGTGGACTGGGAGCGTCCTCCCACTACTGGTTTCAGTTGCTTGCTAGCTCTTGCTCTCATGTATATGGGGCAACTTTTCGAGCAAGCAAGCAAGTCTCAGCTAGCCAGAGTCCAGGTGGTTCCATCCTTCAGGACCCGCTTACCGAATCCACGCTTCTTGGACAGTGCGGTAACCCTGGCACTCTCGGTTCCGCCGAACTTGCCGACCACAGCCTTAGCCACATCGGCCTGAGTCATGCCCTGGCATTCAGCCACGATGAAGCTAGCAATGGCCGTCTCCTCGGTCTCCTGCGCCTGAGTCTTCTCCTCCTGCTGCTTAGCCTTCTCCTCCTTCTGCTGCTCTCGCTCCTGTGCCTTGGCCTCACGCTCTGCCCGGATCTCTTCCATGGACTTCTTCTCCAGCAGAGTGAACCTAGCTCCGGCCCCGTGGTGCAGCTTGTATCGAGTCTCGGGGGCGTTGTTGCTCTTGGTCTTCAGGAACACTTTGCCGTTGGTGCGGTAGATCTGAATGCGGCTCTTGCTGTTAGCGGTCCATGCGAATGAGCCGACAGGGAGACCGCTGGGCCCATTGACTCCAGTTTTGTCAGTCTCGTGGGCGATGATCAGCACAGGGATACCTGCCCTGGTGAAGAGTCGTACACCCTCGAAGAAGTCGTTGGTGGAGTTGTCGTCGCTCAGGCTTCCCCTGGTAAGGCCAGTCGCATTGTCGAGGATCAGGAAGTTGAACCCTCCTTCGGTCACCTCTCGGAACAGGTCATGCCACAGCTCGATACTCCTCATGCGGGGCATCTCGAAGAAGTCGGCTTCAATCTCCACATCCTCCGGAACAACCGTATGCACTCGATCGATGTGGTCCACGTCTGCGTCATCGTCAGAGATTCCAATAGCGATCTTCCAGTCCCGGTTCTCGATGTCCTCGCCCAGGAACTGAGTTTTGGTGACCATCGCTGCCATGAGTGCCGAGGTAAGGAAACTCTTGCCCACCTTGCTCTGTCCGAACAGAAGGGTGGTTGTGCTGCTAATCAGGCCGGGGACAATCCAGCCGGTCTGCTCTTTGGCTCGCACCTTAGCCTCAGCCCAGGATCGCCGGTTGAAGTTGTGTGCCTCTCGTTCCCCGCTGTAGTTGTTGTAGCTCATGCTCGTATCTCCATCTGTTGTGGTGGTGTGTGTCGGTCATGCGGTCCATAGCCCTCATCCAATCGGTGTGGTGTTGTTGGGAGGCTTGGTTCTGAATGCCTGAGCATCCATGGCGGGGGGCCGGTAATCTCCGGCCCCTCACCAAAGGGACTCAGTCAGTCATTCTGAAAGGGTCAGCCGGCTCGGGGTTCCCATTCAGTAGCTCAGGAATCTCTGTAGCTCAGCTATATCGTCTCCGCTCAGGGAATCCCAAGCGTTGTCAACCAAGACCTTCAGTAGTGGCAGGGCTTCACCGCCCTGCCCCAGGTACTCATCCCAGAGTTCCGTGATCTGCTCAGTCACTCTCGTTCTCCTTCAGCTTCTCCAGTAGATAGGTAGCGTTGCCCTGCCCCATGTGGTCCAGCTTCTGTATGTCGGCGGGGGAGAAGGTTCCACGCTCCATAGCGGTGAGCAGTACGGCGAGAAAGAACAGAGATGACTTCCTAGCTCCGGTCTTCCTGCCTCGCTCGACGTTCGCTGTTATCTCATCTCTCAGGTCTTCATCCCCGTTGTGGCGGACCATCTTGTCTGGGGTGACCCAAACCTTCGGTGCCATCGTTTCCAGTACCGTGACGATGCTCGGTATCAGGGTCTGTCTCTTGCGGTATGCCATTCGTCCCGCCTCTCAGTTGTCTTCCATGAGGTTGCGTGTCAGTCGCTCGTACCGTTCTGCCGAGATGATTACGGCTACCTCCTTGTGGTATCGGGTGAGCGTGATGGTCTCTCCACTTTCCGCCCGCCTGATCAGATCCGGGATGATGTGCCGTGCGTCGTTACTAGCTACTCGCATTGCTGCTCTCTCCTTGATTGGTTGTGGCGGCCTAGGCGGGGATGAAGGGGACCCCGCCCGGTGCCGCATCATGTGTTAGGTATCAGAACCAGGAGTTCAGTTTGTTAGCTGCGTTCTGCTGGATCATCTGCTGATTGATATCCCCGAACATCTCTCGGGCGTACTCACCCACGGTCCCTCGCTTAGAACTCCGCTCGTGCTTCTCAATCACGTAGTCATCGAAGTCACTGACGGCAGGATCAATCCCCTGTCCACTAGCCCACTCCAGTAGCGACGGATCGGGGTGGAATTCCTCCATGGCCCCCTGCACTCGGAGGTGACCCCACTTGCTTTGAATCACGGCTTCCAGGGATTCACCGCCCTTGAGGACTGCCAGCACCTGAACCGGGATGGATTGATTGGGCTTGCCGCTCAGAGTCTTCAGCCGCTTGAGTGTCGGGTCTCCGGTGTAGCCAATCTTCACGTTCCCGCTAGCCAGTCGAATGACATACGTCCAGCCGGGGGTGTGCTGCATATCAGGGTTGGCCTCACTGATAGCGGCAGCCAACTTCCGAGACTTCTCTCGGCCAGCCCAGAACAGATCCCAGGAATGGTCAGAGCACAGTGTCAGTGAGGGGCTGCCGGGTATGTGCCCCAGTTCCTTGGTCTGGCCCGGCTCATTGCAGTTGTCCATTACGCAGATGGTCATGATGTGTGGTCCTTACTGTGTGGTGTGGGGGCCGGACCGGGAAGATCTCCCGGCTGTGCCCCATAAACGTGTCTGTATGGGCTTCTGCCGGTCTGTCTCAGTAGCCCTGGTGTATCGGCGCCTACTCGGTCTCACGCAGCCTTGGGGGGGCTTACAGCGATTCCCTCAGGCTTGCTGGCAGTCCATCGGTAAGGCAGGTGCGCAGGGTCCAGGTGAAGACCCACGGCTATCGGGTGCTTGCACTTACCGTTCAGCCCGTAATGCTTACCCAGCTCTTCTCGGGTGCTGAACTCTTGGCGGCAGGAAACGCATTTCATCGAGCCGTCGAACTGCATGACGTAGTGACGCTTCATGGTGGTGACCTCCTGTGGTCGTGTGGTGGGTGAATGTCGTGGCGGCATCAGGTATGGGTGTGCCACGCGGTCTAGCGGGGGTGGGGGGTGCATTCATGTCTACCGGGAGCTGTTGACACCGGGCCGTACATGCCTACCGAGATCGAAGTATGTGGCGTCCCGTGCCGTGGGTGGTCAGTCGGGAATGTCGTGGCGACATGAGGGCATAAAGAAACCCCCGACCAACCAGAGTCAGCCGGGGGCTTCACCACACACCACTGTGGAGACTAGCCACACGAGAGGGAGTCTGAGCAACCCTCTACCTATAGAGAGACCCCCGACCGACCTACCCAGTCGGGGCGGGATCACAGTCGTTATCGATCCGTTATCTGGTCGGTCGGCACCCTCGAAGCAACCCTCTCACTATCTACGTAGGGTGAATCCTGGGCACTTTGTCAGGCAGGGGTCGCGAGTCGTTACCGATCTGTAATCTAGCCCGTCGGCATGCTCGGGGTTGGTGCCCTCACTTGTAGAACGGGGTGCTTCTTGAGCACTTTGTCAGGCAGGGGTCATCGATCGTTACCGTTCCGTGATGTGCGGGGGATGCCTGGCACGGCTCACACTCTCCCCGCTCATACAGAAAGGACCGCCGGGCAATGTCCCGGACGGTCCCTCCTGCTGCCTCTGTGGGGCTCTCAGCTAGCCCCTGGGGTAATCCCTCAGTACCGGTCCCCTAGCGCATGCACAGCGTCCACAGCCCTCTTGCTGGCCATGTCTGCCCCGTACCTCCTGAGCATGGCGGGAGACTTCCATCCACGCACGGCCATGATGTGTTCGCCCGGTACTCCTGCGGCTTTCAGGTCATCGGCCCAGGTGTGGCAGAACGAGTGAGGGGAGACCGCTGCCGGGTCGTAGTCGGCTTCCTTGGCCCTCTTCTTCACCATCCGGTACACCGACATGTAGACCATCGGCTTGCGTGACCGAGTGCCCAGCCACAGGAATGGAGTGCTGTCCCCTTCTGCGTGCTGCTCCCTGGCTCTGAGGTACCGGGTGAGGGCTTTCACCGTCTTGGGCTGGATCGGGATAACCCTGCCGTCGAGAGAGTTCCGGTCCATCTTGAGCGGGAGCACCACCAGCGTGTGACCCGCTAGATCCAGGTCCTGCACCCTGAGATTCAGCAACTCCTCTGCCCTGAGTCCTTCGGTGAGAACCCTGATGATCGCGTGGTCCCTCACGGTCTCGAAGTCCCTAGCCCTGCCGTTCCCTGTGGCTTTGAGCATGTCCGCCACGAACTCAGTGCTGAGGGTCTTCGGCTTACCCATGGGGGGCGTGGCGTACCGCTGTAGCTTCGGGTCCCTGTACGGGTTGGTTACCTCGTACTCCTCCTCCAGGTACTTGAACAGCGCCCTGAGATTCCTCTGAGCGGTATTCACCCCACCTGTGTAACCACCCTTTCCATCCTGGCTCTTGGGTACGTCGTGTTCCTGGTAGTACCAGCGGAAGAACCGGTTGAGAGTGGCTGTGTCAACGGCAGTGAAGTCCCCTGCCGTCTTCTGTGCGGTGAGCCAGTGATGGAGCTGGACTGCTGCGTACCGGTAGGCGTTGATGGTGCGTCGCTGGTACGGCCTGCCTGCCCTGTTGGTCGTGGTGGACAGGTGAAGTTCTAGCTCTGAGATCTGAGCCAGCCGGACATCCTCAGCCCCCTTGACTGCCCTCACTGCTCGGAGAGGTACAGGGGTCTGGGTGTCGGCTGCCGTGGCTCGCTGCTGTGCCCTGAGCGGACTCTTCGCCATGGGGTCTGGCTCCCTGGTTCAGCCCCTGTCGTGCGTAAGCCTGTGTTGCCTAGGCGTGTCACACATCGGGGCAGTGGACTGGTTGCCACCACCAGAGAGAGGGCCTGCTAGCCAGAGAGTCCCCAGGTCAGTGCATGTCTTGGAGGCCGTGGCGGGATTCGAACCCACGTAACTCGCTTTGCAGGCGAGTCCCTGAACCACTCGGGCACACGGCCAAGATCAGGTGCGGTACGGCTTGCCGCTGCCTCGTTCCGACCTGACGTATTGACCGTAGGGGCCGGTGGTCAAGGTGCTCAAGGGAATCCTCGGCGCTGCAATGGGACTGCCACACGCCGTTCATGAAAGCCCCGCCACTCATGAAGCCCCGCCGCTCATGAAGCCCCGCCGCTCATGAAGCCCCGCCGCTCATGAAGGCCCGAGTCGTACGACCAAGGTCCTAACCGATCACCGTCTCCGGACAGGAGTCAATCCACGCCGAGCCCCTTACGCTGACCTGCATGGCAGCCCTGGAACCCCGCGACACCGACGTCGCCCATGCCCCTTCCGTCGCAGCGGACGGCACCACCGGTGTGCTGAGCCGGCCGTACCGGGCGCTGAGTATCGGGATCGTCTCGGTCGTCCTGCTCATCGCCTTCGAGGCGACGGCGGTCGGCACCGCGATGCCGGTTGCGGCGCGGGAGCTGGACGGCGTGTCCCTGTACGCCTTCGCGTTCTCCGGGTACTTCACCACGAGCCTGTTCGGCATGGTCCTCGCCGGGCAGTGGTCGGACCGCAGCGGCCCGCTCGGCTCGCTGACCAGCGGCATCGCCGCCTTTGCGGCCGGACTGCTGCTGTCGGGGACGGCCGGGGCGATGTGGCTGTTCATTCTGGGACGGGCCGTGCAGGGGCTGGGCGGCGGCCTGGTGATCGTCGCCCTGTACGTGGTCGTGGGCCGGGCCTATCCGGAGCGGCTGCGGCCGGCCATCATGGCGGCGTTCGCGGCGAGCTGGGTGGTCCCGTCCGTGGTCGGCCCGCTGGCATCGGGCGCGGTGACCGAACAGCTGGGCTGGCGCTGGGTGTTCATCGGAATCCCCGCGCTGGTGGTCTTCCCGCTGGCGCTCGCGCTCCCACAGATACGGCGCCGGGCGGGCGGCCCCGCCAAGGAGGCCGTCCCGGCGCCCTTCGACGGCCGCCGTATCCGGCTGGCGCTCGGCATCTCGCTGGGCGCCGGACTTCTCCAGTACGCCGCCCAGGACATGAGCCGGTTCTCGCTCGTCCCGGGCGTCGCGGGTGCCGCCCTGCTCGTCCCGGCCGTGCTCGGGCTGCTGCCCCACGGCACCTACCGGGCGGCGCGGGGGCTGCCCTCCGTGGTGCTGCTGCGCGGTGTGGCGGCGGGCGCCTTCATCTCGGCGGAGAGCTTCGTGCCGCTGATGCTCGTCACACAGCGGGGGCTGTCGCCGACGCTGGCAGGGTTCTCGCTCGCGCCGGCCGGCGGCGCCTGGGCGCTGGGCTCGTACGTGCAGTCGAGGCCGCGTCTGGAACCGTACCGGGAGCGGCTGATGACGCTGGGCATGCTCCTCGTCGCCGCCGCGATCACCACGGTGCCCGGCGTTCTGATCCACTCGGTCCCCGTCTGGACCGTCGCCGTCGCCTGGGGATTCGGCTGCTTCGGCATGGGCCTGGTGATCTCCTCGACCAGCGTTCTGATGCTGCACCTGTCGGCCCCCGAGGAGGCGGGCGCCAACTCGGCCGCCCTGCAGATCTCCGACGGTCTCTCCAACGTCCTCCTGCTCGCGGCGGGCGGCGCCGCGTTCGCCGCGCTCGGCGGGGGCACGGTCGCGCACACGGCCACCGCTGCGAGCGCCACCGGCTCCCATCCGGCCGCCTTCGCCGCGGTGTTCCTGCCGATGGCGGTGGTGGCCCTGGTGGGGGCGTGGGTGACGACCCGGCTGCGGGAGCGGTGACCCGTCGGGGCCGCGTCCGGTGATCTGTGACCCGTGTCGCACCCGGGCCCGATGCGGCGTCGTTGAGCCGAGTGGCGGGTGAGCTCACCGGTAGGGTGGCCCGGTTGTCATACGTAGCCGAGCCGCCCGACCTTCCACCCCGGAGACCGTGACTACCACCGCCACCAGCTCCAGTTCCTCGCACTCGCACCACCTCTCTCCCGCCTTCCCCGGCCGCGCCCCCTGGGGCACGGCCGGCAAGCTGCGTGCCTGGCAGCAGGGGGCGATGGAGAAGTACGTCCAGGAGCAGCCGCGTGACTTCCTCGCCGTCGCCACCCCCGGCGCCGGCAAGACGACCTTCGCGCTGACGCTCGCGTCCTGGCTGCTGCACCACCACGTCGTGCAGCAGGTGACCGTGGTCGCGCCGACCGAGCACCTGAAGAAGCAGTGGGCGGAAGCGGCCGCGCGGATCGGGATCAAGCTCGACCCCGAGTACAGCGCCGGACCGCTCGGCCGGGAGTACCACGGCGTCGCCGTCACCTATGCGGGCGTCGGCGTCCGGCCCATGCTGCACCGCAACCGCGTCGAACAGCGCAAGACCCTCGTCATCCTCGACGAGATCCACCACGCGGGCGACTCCAAGTCCTGGGGCGAGGCCTGCCTGGAGGCGTTCGAGCCGGCGACGCGCCGACTCGCCCTCACCGGTACGCCCTTCCGGTCCGACACCAACCCCATCCCCTTCGTCGCCTACGAAGAGGGCAATGACGGCATCCGGCGGTCCGCCGCCGACTACACCTACGGGTACGGGTCCGCCCTCGCCGACGGGGTCGTCCGGCCCGTCATCTTCCTCTCCTACAGCGGCAATATGCGCTGGCGCACCAAGGCGGGCGACGAGATCGCCGCCCGGCTCGGCGAGCCCATGACCAAGGACGCCGTCAGCCAGGCCTGGCGCACCGCCCTCGATCCGCGCGGCGACTGGATGCCCAGCGTGCTGCGCGCCGCCGACCAGCGGCTGACCGAGGTCCGCAAGGCGATCCCGGACGCCGGCGCACTCGTCATCGCCTCCGACCAGGACTCGGCCCGCGCCTACGCCAAGCTCATCCGCGAGATCACCGGCCACAAGGCGACCCTCGTCCTGTCCGACGACACCGGTGCCTCGGACCGCATCGACGAGTTCAGCAGCAACGACGACCGCTGGATGGTCGCGGTGCGCATGGTGTCCGAGGGCGTCGACGTGCCCCGGCTGGCGGTCGGCGTGTACGCCACCACGATCTCGACACCTCTCTTCTTCGCCCAGGCCGTCGGCCGTTTCGTACGGTCCCGGCGGCGCGGCGAGACCGCCTCCGTGTTCCTCCCGACCGTCCCGGACCTCCTCACCTTCGCCAACGAGATGGAGGTCGAGCGCGACCACGTCCTCGACAAGCCGAAGAAGGGCGGCGAGGAGGAGGACCCGTACGCCGAGTCCGAGAAAGAGATGGACGAGGCCAACCGGGAGCAGGACGAGGACACCGGCGAGCAGGACATGCTGCCTTTCGAGGCGCTGGAGTCCGACGCCGTCTTCGACCGGGTCATGTACAACGGCGCCGAGTTCGGAATGCAGGCGCACCCGGGCAGCGAGGAGGAACAGGACTACCTGGGTATTCCGGGTCTTCTCGAGCCGGAGCAGGTGCAGTTGCTGCTGCAGAAACGGCAGGCCCGGCAGATCGCGCACAGCCGCAGGAAGCCGGACACGGAGGCCGACCTGCTCGAACTGCCCGCCGACCGGCGGCCCGTGGTCACCCACAAGGAATTGCTGGAACTGCGCAAGCAGCTCAACACGATGGTCGGCGCGTACGTCCACCAGAGCGGCAAGCCGCACGGCGTGATCCACAACGAGCTGCGCCGTGTGTGCGGAGGGCCGCCGAGTGCGGAGTGCACGGCGGGGCAGCTGCGGCAGCGGATCGCCAAGGTCCAGGAGTGGGCCACGCGTATGCGGTGACGCTGGGCGCTGAGCCCTGGCCGTGTGATGCCGGTTGTGTGTCGGGCGCGGGTCGTCCGTGGCTGGGCGCGCAGTTCCCCGCGCCCCTTTCAGGGCCCGCATGCCCCCAGTGCAGTCGTGGCCCTCCGTGTCCATACCCGCGCAAATCGAACCACTACGTACCGGCCACCGACCGGATTCTGGACGGAGCCTTCCGCTGAGCGAACTGGCTCGCTACTGTCCCGCTACGCACACGCCCCGTGGCAGCGCCGCCGCGGAGCGCAGCCGTGAAGCGACCGAGCCCGGGAACCACCGGGCCGCCGGCCGATCGGCGGCCTCTGAAGCGCGTCGCCGACGGGACTCGGCGTCGCATCCACCGCGAGGGGACCGCCGACCTCACCACTGAAGGAGTGGGCGTCGTGACCGCGGAGACCTCCCAGACGCTCGACCGGGGCCTGAGGGTCCTCAAGCTGCTCGCCGACACGGATCACGGGCTGACCGTCACCGAGCTGTCCAGCAAACTGGGCGTCAACCGGACCGTCGTGTACCGGTTGCTGGCCACCCTGGAGCAGCACTCCCTCGTACGCCGCGACCTCGGTGGCCGCGCCCGGGTCGGGCTCGGTGTGCTGCGCCTCGGCCGTCAGGTGCATCCTCTGGTGCGGGAGGCCGCCCTGCCGGCGCTGCGGGCGCTCGCCGAGGACATAGGTGCGACCGCGCACCTCACGCTCGTCGACGGGACGGAGGCGCTGGCCGTCGCCGTCGTCGAGCCGACCTGGACCGACTACCACGTGGCCTACCGCGCCGGCTTCCGCCATCCGCTCGACCGAGGAGCCGCCGGGCGCGCCATACTCGCGGCCCGTCAGCAGCCGGTCGCCGAGCCCGGATACACGCTCACGCACGGGGAGTTGGAAGCGGGCGCGAGCGGGGCCGCCGCGCCGCTGCTCGGGGTGACGGGGGTCGAGGGCAGCGTCGGGGTCGTGATGCTGTCGGACTCCGTACCGGAAAGGGTGGGGCTGCGGGTGGTGGACGCGGCTCGGGAGGTGGCGGAGGCGCTCCGCTGACCACCGCACGGCCGAGAACCCGGAGTTTCGTCCCCTCCATGGCTTGAGCCGACGGAGTCCCGCGCCCAGGCCTAGAGGTCCGCCAGCGTCCTCAACTGCAGCCACAGCACCAGCCGTTCGTCTGGATCGTCAAGGTCGATCCCGATGTGCTGCTGGGCCTGCCTGAGACGGTAGCGGCAGGTGTTGGGGTGCACCGCGAGCAGCTGTGCCGCGCCCGCCATGTCGCAGCCGGCCTCGAACCAGGCGAGCAGGGTGCGCGCGTACCCGGTGCCGTGCCCGGCGTCGTACGCGAGGACCTCCTGCCAGGCGCCCGTGGCCAACTCGCGCCGCCCGCCGAGTACTTCCGACAGCCGCAGCAGCGTGAGCCGGGGCCGCACCTGAGCCGCCGAGGCCACGGGCAGCTCCGGCCCGAGCACCCGCAGGACGAGGTCCGCATCGTCCCGGGAGGCCGGGACCCCGGCGAGCGAGGGCACCACCTCCCCGAGCCCGGCCCGCACCGGCATCCGCAGCGCCTGCCCCGCCCGCCGCACGATGTCCTCGGCCAGCCGCACATGCCGCTGTTCATGTGCTCGCCTCCGGGGCGCTGCAGCCGGCTCACGGGCCCCACCACGCTCCGCGGGTGCGGGCAGCATCGCGTAGACGACCCCGTCGACGAGCACGCACGCGTGCCGCCCGTAGCGCGCCTCGCACTGCAGCCGTACGAGGTCCAGCAGCCGCAGCGCGGTCTGCTCGCCGTCCGGCGCGGAGACGGGGGAGTCCAGGACGAACGCGGCCACCCTCACGGCCTCCAGGCCGAGCCGGTGCGTGGCGGCCGCCGGGTCGGCGGTGCCGTCGAGGAGGCGGCGCAGCAGATCGCCGTCCTGGTGCCGGGCCAGCTCCTGCGCGGCCCGCGCCCGCAGCAGGAGCAGCGCGGCCGTGGACGCGCCCTGCGCCAGCGCCTCCTCGGCGTCGGGCGCGAGCCTGCCGTCGTCCACGACCCAGAGCGAGCCGAGGGTCTCGCCACCGGCGCGGATGGCGACGGCGAGCCGCGGCAGGGCGTCCGCGAGCGCCGGCAGCCGTACCGGGCCCTGCGCGGCGAAGACCGTCCGGTACTGCTCGTTGTTCTCCGGGCTGCCCGGCACCTGGAGCCCGAGGATGCCCTGGCGGCGGTCCTCGTCCAGCGCCTGCCCGGGCACCGTCGAGTAGGCGAGGATCCGCTGCCGCGGGTCCTCGACCGCCGTGGCCCCGCCGACCGCCGCGGCCACCGCGTCGGCCAGCGCGAACAGCTCCCCGCGCGCGTCCCCGCCGCCGGTCGCCGCCGGGTGCGCGCCGATCGCCGACGCCAGCAGCAGATGCACCTGGTGCCAGGCCGCGTCCTCGTCCACGGACAGCAGCGCCACCCCGGCCGACTCCGCCTCGCCGACCGGCCCGTCCCCGCCGCGTACGACGACACCGGTCATCCCCGCCTCCGCGGCGGCCCGCGTCAGCGGCCCGGCCGCCGGGGCCCGTACGCCCACCGCCAGCAGCAGTGCGCCCGGCACCTGGGGGAGCGGGGCGTGCGCGTCGTACAGGAGCGCCTCGGTGACGGGCGCGGTCAGCCCGGCGGGTGCGGTGTGCAGCCGGACGGAGGGCTCGCCGATGACGTCCAGTAGATCACCGAGGGTGCAGACGTCCATGGGGTCCCTCGCTCGACGGATTGGCCGATCTCATCAGGAACGTACGCAGTCTTTGGCCTCGCGTACAACGTGGGGCGGTCATGGGCTGGCGAAACTCGACGCATGACAGCAGAGACGGACCACTCAGCTGCCCACAGGCATGCGGGGGAACTCGCGGACGCCGCCGCCCGCACCGCCGGTGTTCACCTGCGTACCGTGCACGACGTGGCCGGCCTGGCCGCCGTGGCCGACTTCTTCAGCGATGTGTGGCAGACGCCCCACAGCACCCCGCCCTACCCGGCCGAGGTGCTGCACAGCCTGGTGCACGCCGGTGGCGCCGTGCACGCCGCATTCGCCGGCGACCGGCTGGCCGGAGCGACGGTGGCCGTCTTCGGGCCGCCCGCCGCCGCGGAGGCGTACTCCCTGGTGGCGGCCGCCGACCGCGGCGTCGGGCACGCGGTGAAGCAGGCGCAGCGCGCCTGGGCCCTGGAGCGCGGTGCCCGCACCCTGCGCTGGACCTTCGACCCGCTCGTCGGGCGCAACGCCCGCTTCAACCTGGTCAAGCTGGGCGGAGCCGGCACCGAGTACCTGGTCGACTTCTACGGTCCGATGGCGGACGGCGTGAACGTCGGCGACGAGAGCGACCGGCTGACGGTGACCTGGGACCTGTTGGCGCCCCGGCGGCCGAAGGAGACGGGTGACCGCGCGGCCGCGCCCGTCATCGGCATGGCCCCGGACGGCGCCCTGCTCGCGCGCCGCTCCCAGGACGACCGGCACGTGTGGTGCCGCGTGCCCGGCGACATCGTCGCCCTGCGCGCCGCCGACCCCGCCCTCGCCCTGCGCTGGCGGCACGCCGTCCGCGACGTCTTCACGGAGGCCTTCGCGGACGGGTTCACGGCGACGGGCATGTCCCGGGACGGCTGGTACACGCTCACCCGCGAGGAGGACACCCCCGCATGAAGCTCGAACGCGTCGAGATCGTCCATGTGGCGATCCCGCTCGTCACGCCTTTCCGCACCTCGTTCGGCACGATGACGACGAAGGACACCTTCCTGCTCCACGTCGTCACCGACGCCGCCGAGGGCTGGTCGGAGTTCGCGGCCGACCCCGAGCCGCTGTACTGCTCGGAGTTCGTCGCGGGCGCCGAGCTCGTCCTGCGCGACTTCCTGCTGCCGCGCGTAGCCGCCCTGCCCCGGCTGACGACGGCCGTGCTTGCCCCGGCCATGGCGAAGACCAAGGGGCACGAGCTGGCGAAGGCGGCGCTGGAGACGGCGGTCCTCGACGCGGAACTGCGGGCGTACGGCATGCCGCTCGCGACCTGTCTGGGTGCGGTACGGGACCGGGTGCCGGCCGGGGTCTCGGTCGGCATCAAGGACTCCGTGCCACAGCTGCTGGACGACGTGGAGCGCTACCTCGCCGACGGGTACGTCCGCATCAAGCTGAAGATCGAACCCGGCTGGGACGTCGAACCCGTACGGGCCGTCCGCGAGCGCTTCGGGGACGCGCTGCCGCTCCAGGTCGACGCGAACACGGCGTACACGCTCGCCGACGCCGAGCACCTGCGGAAGCTGGACGAGTTCGGGCTGCTGCTGATCGAGGAGCCGTTGGAGGAGAACAACCTCCACGCCCATGCGCGGCTCCAGAAGCGCATCGCGACCCCGGTCTGTCTGGACGAGTCCCTGCACAACGCCCGTGACACCGCCTCCGCGATCGCCATGGACGCCTGCCGGGTCGTGAACGTGAAGCCCGCGCGGGTCGGCGGCTACCTGGAAGCCCGCCGCGTGCACGACGTGGCGCACGCGCACGGGGTCCCGGTGTGGTGCGGCGGCATGCTGGAGACGGGCATCGGCCGCGCGCCCAACCTCGCCCTGGCCGCCCTGCCCGGCTTCACGCTCCCCGGCGACACCTCGGCGTCCTCCCGCTACTTCGCCGAGGACATCACCGAGCCGTTCGTGCTCCAGGACGGCCATCTGCCGGTGCCGTCCGGGCCCGGGATCGGCGTCGCACCGCTCCCGGACGCGCTGCGGCGCTTCACCACCGCCCGGCGGGATGTGTACGGGGGCTGACCAGGACCTGGCCGGAAGTCACCGTCGCGTTAGATTGACCTCGTGCTCTCCAGTCTCTCGCGCCCCAAGGCCGTCGCCATCTGCGCCCTGCCCGTCGTGGCTCTGCTCGCCACGGCGGTGTTCGTGCCGCTGCCGTTCTCGGTGGCGCAGCCCGGCATGACGGCCAACGTCCTCGGCGCGAACCAGGGCGCCCAGGTGATCACGATCAGCGGGGCGCGCACCCGTACGACGACCGGCCAGCTGCGGATGACGACGATCGAGGCGACGGGCCCCGATGCGCGCGTCTCCCTCAGCGACGTGATCGACGGCTGGTTCCGCACGGACCGCGCGGTGATGCCGCGCGACTCGGTCTACCCGAGCGGCAACAGCGTCAAGGAGATCGAGAAGCACAACACCGCGCAGATGAAGCAGTCCCAGGACGCGGCGACCCGGGCGGCGCTGAAGTACCTGCACATCAGCGACAAGAACGTCAAGGTCACGCTGAAGCTCTCGGACGTCGGCGGCCCGAGCGCGGGCCTGCTGTTCACCCTCGGGATCATCGACAAGCTGGACGGCGACGGCGTCGGCGGCGACCTCACGGGCGGCCGCACCATCGCCGGTACGGGCACGATCGACGCGGCCGGAACGGTGGGCGCGGTCGGCGGGGTCGCCCTCAAGACGCAGGCCGCCCGCCGTGACGGCGCGACGGTCTTCCTGGTCCCGAAGGCGGAGTGCTCCGACGCGAAGGCGGAGCTGCCGAAGGGGCTGCGGCTGGTGCCGGTGACCACGCTGAAGGGCGCGGTCGACACGCTGGTGGCGCTGGAGAAGGGGAAGGGCTCGGTGCCGAGCTGCTAGACGGCGGCGGGCCTGGGCGCGGCGGCGAGCCGCAGGCCGACCTCGACGAGGGTCCAGCCGAGGCGTACGCGCAGGTCGCGGGGTTGCCGGGCCTCGACGGCGAGGCGGTGGGCCGCGGCCTGGGCCTGGAGCTCGGCGGCGCGGGCGTGGTGCAGGGCGAGGTGGGACTCGGGATGCATCGGCGGTGCCTTTCAGTCCGTGGTGATGGGGAAGGCGTGCGTGTGGATCCGTACCTGCGCGGCCTGTGGGTCGTTCTCGGCGGCAGCCAGACCGCGGTAGGTCTCAAGGAGGGCGTGCATCTTCTCGACGAGTTCGCGGGTGAGCTCGGGTGTGAGCCGTAGCGTCGCGCTGCTCATGTCCCAGACGCGGGACCACTCCTCGGGCCAGGCGTCGCGGTTGCCCAGCCACGTCGACAGATCCCGGGTCTGCGTGGTCGCGACCTCGTGGAGGTACAGGTCGGCGGCGCCGCGCACCTCCGGGCTCTTGTCCGTGAGGAGGGAGTCGTCGAACACCAGACCCCGGTGGACCGCCTTCCACCACCGCTCCCGCCCCTTGCCGCGTTCCGGCGCGTCCTCCACGAAGCCGTGCGCGGCGAGCTGACGGAGGTGGTAGCTGGTGGCACCGCTGGACTCGCCCAGTTTCTCGGCGAGTTGGGACGCGGTGGCCGGTCCACCGAAGCGCAAGGCGTCCAGCAGCCGCATGCGCAGCGGATGCGCGAGCCCGCGCAGTGAGCGGGCGTCGAGGTTGCGGATCTGCGAGTCCTGGGGCTCCTTCATGCGTACAAAGATAGCGTTGCAAAGAACCCGTTGCAACGGGTTCTTTGCAACCAACTCTTTGGATCCGAGTCCCCGGATCTGAGTCCCCGGAACTACCGGACCCTCAGCCCCGCTTGACGAACCGCGACCGCAGCAGCATCTCGGCCAGTGACGCCAGCCAGTCGACCAGGAGCGCGAGCGCGATCGTGAGGACCGCGCCGAGCACCAGCACCGGCATGTGCTGATGAGTGATCCCGGTCGTGATCAGCACACCCAGCCCGCCGCCTCCGGCGAAGGCCGCCAGGGTCGCCGTACCGACGTTGAGGACCAGCGCCGTCCGTACGCCCGCCAGGATCAGCGGGGCGGCCAACGGCAGTTCCATCCGCGTCAGCACGCCCAGCCGGGACATGCCGAGGCCGCGCGCGGCCTCCAGGAGCCTTTGGTCGTTCGCCTTCAGCCCGGTGATCGTGCGCGACAGCACCGGCAGGACGGCGTAGACGACCATGCCGACCAGGACCGCTTTGCGGCCGGTGCCCAGCCAGATCACCGGCAGCGCCAGCAGGCCGATCGCCGGGGCCGCGCGGCCCGTGGCGGCGATCGCCGCCACCGCCGGCATGACCCTGTGCAACGCCCTGCGGGTGAGCAGGATCCCCAGCGGAATCGCGATGATCAGCACGAGGAACGTGGCGATCGCGGTCAGTTCGACATGCCGCCACAGCGCCTGTGACACCTGTCCGGGCGCCACCGCGCTCGCGGAGGCCGGGTCCAGTCGGGCCTGCCGGAACCAGTGCCCGGTCGCGAGGAGCACCGCCACCAGCACCAGGGGCAGGATGGTCAGCTTCTGCCAGGTCACCAGTTGCTCCGGAGGACTCGGCACGGGCGGCGCTTCGATCTCTTGCTGCTCCTCCACCTTGAGTGTGGTCACTTCCGTCTCTCCTCGGGTTGCGCCGGTGCTCCGGGCCCCCTGGGGATGGTCAGCCGCCCGATCAGGACATATGTGCCGTCGAACAGCAGCGCGAGGGCGGCGATTCCGAGCGTGCCGGCGAGCACGTGGTTGAGCGCGTTCGCGCTACCGGGGGAGCCGAGGCCGCGGAAGATCTCGTTGCCGAGGCCGGGCCCGGAGGCGTACGCGGCGATCGCGGCGACACCCAGCAGCAGTTGTGTCGACGCCCGGATGCCGCTGAGGATCGGCGGCCAGGCGCGCGGCAGCTCCACGCGCGCGAGGCGTGCCATCCGTGACATCCCGTCGCCCCGGGCACTGTCCGCCGGCCACGGGTCCGCCGCGCGCAGCCCGACCACGGTGTTCCGCGCGATCGGCAGCAGGCCGCACAACGTCAGCGCGATGACCGTGGGTGCCACGCCCGGTCCCACGACCGGGACCAGCAGAGCGATCAGGGCGAGGGCCGGGACGGCGAGGAAGGTGGCCGCGGTGGCCGTGGCGAGGTGTCCGGCCCGCTCGGAGCCGCGGGCGGCGATGCCGATCAGCACCCCGAGGACCGTCGCGACGGCCATGCACTGCGCCACCACCACGGCGTGCAGACAGGCGTCCGTGAGCAACCGCTGGTGGTGGTGGCCCAGATACTCCCAGAAGCTCACACGCGTTCACCCCGGTCGGCTAGTTCCTCTCCCGGTCCTTTGCCGCCTGTTCCACCAGCGGGATGATCCGCAGCGGGACGGGGTTCTCCATGACGATCGCCGTGGCGGCCCGGACGATGCCATCAAAACCGACAACCCGGTCGATCACACGTTGGAGATCGGCATTCGAGCGGGCCACCAGGCGGCACAGCATGTCCCCGCTGCCGGTGGTGGTGTGCAGTTCGAGGACCTCCGGGACGGTCGCCAAGTGCGCCCGTACGTCCGGCCCTTGGCCCTGCCGGATCTGCAGCGTCGCGAACGCCGTGACGGGGTAGCCGAGCGCCGCCGGATCCACCTGAGGACCGAACCCGCGGATCACTCCGTTCGACTGAAGCCGGTCCAGCCGCGCCTGTACGGTGCCGCGCGCGACCCCGAGCCGCCGGGACATCTCCAGGACCCCGAGTCGCGGCTCCCGCGCCAGCAGCACGATGAGCCGGGCGTCCAGATGATCGATCGCCATACCGTGCTCCCAGATGGTCATCATGTACAGAACGCGCGCCGATACGGGCCCTTTGCTGAGCAGACTGCCCAGCCGAGAAGCAAACTATTGCGCACCTTGCGGGGAGGGGTGACGCTGCCGCTATGACGCAGACCACACACCACACCCCCGACACCGCGCGCGAGGCAGACCCCTTCCCGGTCAAGGGAATGGACGCGGTCGTCTTCGCCGTGGGCAACGCCAAGCAGGCCGCGCACTACTACTCCACCGCCTTCGGCATGCGGCTCGTGGCGTACTCCGGACCGGAGAACGGCAGCCGCGAGACCGCCTCGTACGTCCTGGAGAACGGCTCCGCCCGTTTTGTCTTCACCTCCGTCATCAAGCCCGCCACCGACTGGGGCCACTTCCTCGCCCGGCACGTGGCCGAGCACGGCGACGGCGTGATCGACCTCGCCATCGAGGTCCCGGACGTGCGCGCCGCGTACGCGTACGCCATCGAGCACGGCGCCCGCTCGCTCGCCGAGCCCTACGAGCTCAAGGACGAGCACGGCATCGTCGTCCTCGCCGCCATCGCCACCTACGGCGAGACCCGCCACACCCTGGTGGAGCGCACCGGCTACGACGGCCCCTACCTGCCCGGCTTCGTCGCCGCCGACCCGATGGTCGAGCCGCCCGCGCACCGCACCTTCCAGGCGATCGACCACTGCGTCGGCAATGTGGAACTCGGGCGGATGAACGACTGGGTCGGGTTCTACAACCGGGTCATGGGCTTCACGAACATGAAGGAGTTCGTGGGCGACGACATCGCGACCGAGTACAGCGCGCTGATGTCCAAGGTCGTCGCCGACGGGACGCTCAAGGTCAAGTTCCCGATCAACGAGCCGGCCATCGCCAAGAAGAAGTCCCAGATCGACGAGTACCTGGAGTTCTACGGCGGCCCCGGCGTCCAGCACATCGCGCTCAACACGAACGACATCGTGCGGACCGTACGGACGATGCGGGCGGCCGGCGTGCAGTTCCTCGACACCCCGGACTCGTACTACGACACCCTCGGCGAATGGGTGGGCGACACCCGTGTGCCCGTCGAGACCCTGCGCGAACTGAAGATCCTCGCCGACCGCGACGAGGACGGCTATCTGCTGCAGATCTTCACCAAGCCGGTCCAGGACCGTCCGACGGTCTTCTTCGAGATCATCGAGCGCCACGGCTCCATGGGCTTCGGCAAGGGCAACTTCAAGGCCCTGTTCGAGGCGATCGAGCGGGAGCAGGCCAAGCGCGGGAACCTGTGAATCCGTAGCAGCACCGGCAGCCATCGCGTGCCGGGGGAATCTCCTGTCCCGCGGACGCCACGGGGGCGGCGCCCGCGGGACACGGCCCCCCTTCCCACTGCCTGGACGGTTCCCACTGCCTGGACGGTCAGCGCTCCCGCGTCGGCACCGTCTCCTGTGGCGGTTCCCCCGCTTCCCCCAGCGCCGCCTCCGCCGCCGGCGCCAGCAGCGGGGAGAAGTGCGGGTTGATGCGCAGCGCCTGCACGAAATGGCGGCGGGCCGGGCCCGTCCGCTTCAGGTCCAGCTCGATCTCCGCACGGTGGTACGTGTACAGGGCACTCTGCACCCCGCCCCCGCGCTCCCGGTCCGTCGCCCGGGTCGCGAACACCAGCGCCTGCTCGCCCTCCCCGGCCCGGTACAGCGCCCACCCCAGCGCGTCCGCCACCGGGATGCCCGGCTGCCTCTTCCACTCCTTCCGCAGCCGCCGCACCGCCTTGTGCGGATCGCCGTGGTCCGCCTCCAACAGCCCCAGCACCAGCGCGTCGTCCACCCCGCCCGCCTCGTCCTTCCGCACCCGCTCCCGCACCAGGTCGTACTGCTCCTTCGCCGCTTCCTCGTCACCCAGCGACGCGTACAACTCGCCCAGCTCCAGCGGGTACCGCGGATCCGGCTGCTTCGCGAACGCCGCCCGGTACGCCTCCAGCGCCTGAGAGGTCCGCCCGAGCGCGGCCGGCGCCCGCCCCCGCCCGGCCAGGGCCGCGTGCGCGCCGGAGTCGGTGCGCACCGCCGCCTCGAAGTACCGCAGCGCCTCGGCCGGCTCCCCCCGCTCCCACTCCAGTTCACCGCACCGCACCCAGTACGCCGCCCGCTCGGCGCGCCCTCCCGCCCGCGCCACCGCATCCGTCAGCGAGGCCGTCGCGTCCTCGTGCCGCCCCTGGCCCCAGTACACCCGCGCGGCCACGGCCGTCGCCGCGGGACCGTGCCGCAGCGCGAGCAGCCGGTCCAGCGTGCGGCGTTGGGCCTTGTAGTCGCCGAGCCCGGCGTACGCCTCGATCAGCGACGGGTACGCGGTCCACATCTTCGGCGCGGCTCCCACCGCCGCCTCGCCCCACTGCTTCGCCGCCCGGTAGTCCCGGCGCGCGTTCGCCGGCGCGGCCAGCCCGGCCAGCGCCTCCTCGTTGCGGCGCCCACGCACCTTCAGCGAGGTCCGCAGCGCCCTCTCGGCCCTGGGGTAGTTCCCGGCGTCCGCCGTTCGCGCGCCCCGCTCCACGTACGCCGCCCCGAGCAGCGCCCAGGCCCGCGCATCACCCGGACGGTTCCGCAGATACGTCTCCCGGTCCGCCACGAACGCCGCCAGATCGGGCAGCGCGGCCGGCACCCCCGCGCTCACCGCGGCCCTGGCCCGTGCCACGGCCCCCGGCGCGGGCACCGCCTCTTCCTCCCCGGCCGGCAACAGCACCAGCACACCGCCGAGGACGGCGGATCCCATCAGCGAGGCGAGCAGCGCACGCCGGACGGTGCGGGCGCGGCGGGGGCGGGACGCACCCGGCTGTTCGTTCTCCATGCCGCACACCATGCGCCAGTACGCGGGCCGGCTTCGGGCACCCGAAGCCCGTAGCGGAGTGGTTTCACAGCGATGGGCCCGCCGGGCGCCGCCCTCCGCCCGTGCCGCGCGCCGACGGGGTTCACACCGCTGCCCCCGGGTGCGACGCTGTGATCATGAGCCGTATCGAAGCCCCGCGCGACGAAGTCACCGGCAACCTCCTCGACCGCCTCCGGACCGGTCTGCCGGACGAGGCCGTCCTGACCGACCCCGACGTCACGGCCTCGTACGCGAACGACATGGCGAGCTTCTGCGCGGCCGGCACCCCGGCGGTGGTCGTGCTGCCGCGCACCGTCGAGCAGGTCCAGCACATCATGCGGACCGCCACCGAACTGCGCGTCCCGGTCGTCCCGCAGGGCGCCCGCACCGGTCTGTCGGGCGGGGCCAACGCCTCCGACGGCTGCGTCGTGCTCTCGCTGACCAAGATGGACCGCATCCTGGAGATCAGTCCGGTCGACCGCATCGCCGTCGTCGAGCCCGGCGTCATCAACGCCACGCTCTCCCGCGCGGTGAACGAACACGGCCTGTACTACCCGCCGGACCCCTCCAGCTGGGAGATGTGCACGATCGGCGGCAACATCGGCACGGCCTCCGGCGGTCTGTGCTGTGTGAAGTACGGGGTGACGGCCGAGTACGTCCTCGGCCTGGACGTCGTCCTCGCCGACGGTCGCCTGATGTCCACCGGCCGCCGCACCGCCAAGGGCGTCGCCGGTTACGACCTCACCCGGCTCTTCGTCGGCTCCGAGGGCTCGCTCGGCATCGTCGTCCGGGCGATCCTCGCCCTGAAGCCCAAGCCGCCCCAGCAGCTGGTGCTGGCCGCGGAGTTCGCGTCGGCGGCCGCCGCCTGCGACGCCGTGTGCCGGATCATGGAGGGAGGACACGTGCCGTCGCTCCTCGAACTGATGGACCGTACGACCGTGAAGGCCGTCAACGACCTGGCGCACATGGGCCTCCCGGAGACCACGGAAGCCCTGCTGCTCGCCGCCTTCGACACCCCGGACCCGGCCGCCGACCTCGCCGCGGTCGGCGCGCTGTGCGAGGCCGCGGGCGCCACCCAGGTCGTACCGGCCGACGACGCGGCCGAGTCCGAACTGCTCCTGAAGGCACGGCGGTTGTCGCTCACCGCGCTGGAGGCGGTCAAGGGCACGACGATGATCGACGACGTGTGCGTGCCCCGCTCCCGGCTCGGCGAGATGCTCGAAGGGGTCGAGCGGATCGCCGAGAAGTACCGGCTCACCATCGGGGTCTGCGCGCACGCCGGCGACGGCAACACGCACCCGACCGTCTGCTTCGACGCGCAGGACCCCGACGAGTCCCGGCGCGCCCGCGAGTCCTTCGACGAGATCATGGCCCTCGGCCTGGAGCTCGGCGGCACGATCACCGGCGAGCACGGCGTGGGCGTCCTGAAGAAGGAGTGGCTGGCGCGCGAGATCGGGCCGGTGGGCGTGGAGATGCAGCGAGCGGTCAAACAGGTCTTCGACCCGCTGGGCATCCTCAACCCCGGCAAGCTCTTCTGACCCGCCCCGCTCACACGCCGCCCCCGGCTCACTCACCGTCCTTCAACTCGTCGTGCAGCCACAGGTCGTCCGCTGCCGCCGGGGCGAGCAGTTCGGCGAGGCCGTCGTCGATGCCGAGCCGCCTGGACTCCGTGCCGGGCGGGACCAGCCGCAGCGTGCGCTCCAGCCAGGCCGACACCGGGGCGGCGGGCGCTTCCAGCAGGGCGTCCCCGCCCGGTGAATTCAGCGCTATCAGCACGGCGCTGCGCCCCCCGGCCTTCGCCGGCCACACCCGCACATCCCCGTGCCCGCACGGTCTGAACACCCCCTCGACCAGCAGCTCGCGGGCGAAGGTCCAGCTCACGGGGTGGTCGGAGTTGATATGGAAGGTGATGTGGACGGCGTACGGGTCGTCGGTGCGGTAACCGAGCCTGGCCGGGACGGGGACGCTGCGCTCGGGCGACAGGACCAGCTTGAGCTCCAGCTCGCGTTCGACCATGGTGTGCATGTCGTGCGGTTCCTCTCTGTACGGGGCCGTCGGGTCGGCCGGTACGAGGGAGAGCACGAAGGTGCCGGAAGCATTACGCGACTTTCGGAGATTTTCTTTCGGGGTGTGTTCCATGTGTGTGAAGGGCGTGCGCGGTGTCGCCCGGAAAGGGTCGGGTACGGACGGAGCGGCAGTGGCTTGTGTCCCCGTCTGATAGATGTGGAGGCTCCAATGAACCCCCGAGCAGATACGGGACGACGGATATGAGCGCCCCAACTCCGGCCCCCGGTGACGACAGACCCCGCGAAGGTTATTACCCGGATCCGTCCATTCCTGGATATGTCCGTTACTGGAACGGCGCCGCCTGGGTACCGGGCACCAGCAGGCCGGCGCCCACCGACGGCCGGCCGCTCTCCCCGCCGCCCAGCGCGCGGCCCACGCAGCCCTCGGTCGAGGAGACCGGGCCGCACTTCTTCGACGAGGACCCGGTCGACGAGCCCCAGCCGGTGAGCCCGGCCGAGGCCCAGCACGGCAGCCGTCCGGAGCCCGCCTCGGCCTGGGGCGCCGACCGCTCCCAGCAGTCCGGCTTCGGCGGCGAGCAGGACCGCCGGGTGTCATGGGGCGCGCCCCAGGGCGCCGATCCGAGGGCTGCTCTCGCGGACCGGCCCGACGGACCGGCGACCCGTACGGACGGCTCGGCGACGATCCCGCCCGCCGACGCCTCGGCCGGGACCGACTCCGGCTCCGGTTCCTCCCCGGCCCCCGACGGCACGGTCGTGTTCCGCCGGCAGCCGCGTGGCGAGGGCGGCGGGGCGGCGGCCCGGGACACCTCCGGCACCGGTGGCCCCGCCCCTGCCGAGGGCACCATGGCGTTCCGTGCGCTGGCCCCGCGCACGGGGGAGCAGGGCGGCAGCACGGGGGCGGCCGGTTCCGGGCAGCCCGCAGCGGCGCG